>NZ_JAJEPW010000021.1:0-53519 GCF_020687045.1 Brotocaccenecus cirricatena | reverse complement strand
GCGGCACTTTCGTGCCGCCGCTGCGCTGTTCTTCTTATCGCTGAATATCCAGGTCCGCCGTCACCTGGTAATAGTCGCAGGCGTGGGCGGTATAGCCGGTGACATAGCTGCGGGAGATCATGTTCATCTCCAGGAAGGAGCAGAACACATAGGCGTTGTCGTCCAGAATGGCCTGCTGCAGCCGGATGGCCAGCTCACTCCGGCGGGCGGTATCGAACTCCCCGGCCAGCCGGCTGACCATTTCGGTCACCTCCGCATTGTCATACCCGCCGAAGTTATAGCTCATCCCCGGCACACAGCAGGAGGTGAAGAAATACTGGGGGTCCCCGGAGGGGGCGGTGACCATGGCGGAGGCGTACACGTCCCAGCTGTTCATGTCCGCCAGGAACTCCCGGCGGTTGGCCGTGCAGTTGATGTCCACCTCCATGCCGATGTCCTTCAGGGTGGCCTGGGCGGACTCCGCCAGCAGGGGAAGCTCCTGGCGGCTGGGATAGGTCAGCCAGCGGACGGTCAGCTTCACGCCGTCCTTCTCCCGGATGCCGTCGCCGTCGGTATCCCGCCACCCGGCGGCCTCCAGCACCTGCCGCGCGCCCTCCGGGTCATAGCTCTCGGTGGTCACGTTTTCGCCGCCGAAGCCGGAAAAGCCGTCCGGGAAAGCGCCGGTGCCCACGACCCCGTGGCCGTCCAGCAGAGCCGTCACAAAGCCCTGCTTGTCAATGCCCATGGCGATGGCCTTGCGAACGGCGGGGTCCTGCATCACGGGGCTGGCCATGTTCATGGAGGCAAAGAAAGCCCGGGAGGTCTGGATGGCCGAGAACTGATAGTCGTCGTTTTCAAAGTTGGGATACGCCTCATAGGCCATGCCGTAGGCCGCGTCGATGTTCCCGGCCTGCAGGGCCGCCGACAGGGTGTCGCCGTCGGAGATGGTGCGGATGGTCAGCTTGTCCAGCTTGGGACTGCCGTTCCAGTAGTTTTCGTTTTTGGTGAGGGTCAGGTGGTCGTCCGTGACCAGCTCCTGCACCACATAGGGGCCGGTACCGGCCACGATGCCCTTCTCAAAATCGCTGGCGTCCACGTCGATGATGCAGCCGTAGGGGTCCCCCAGATAGTTCATCAGGGCAGGATTGGGCTGACTGGTGACGATGGTCAGGGTCTGGCCCTCCGCCTGCATATCGGCGATCTTGGTATCGCCGGGGGCACGGTCGTGGTTTTCCAGCAGGTGCTCCAGGCACTGCTTCACCGCCGCCGCATCCATCTTCCGGCCGCTGGAGAAGGTAACATTGTCCTGCAGAACGATGGTCCAGGTCCGGTCGCCGTCGTTGCTCCAGGACCTGGCCAGCCACGGCTCCAGCTCCATGGAGTCCGTATACCGCACCAGGGTCTCGCCGATGCCGTAGCGGATGCAGGCCCAGCCGTTATAGGTCCGATGGGGGTCCACGGTCTCCTCCCAGTTTTCGGAGTTGAAGGTGGTGTCGCCGATGACCATGGTTTTCTCCCCGGTATCCGGCGCGGTATTCCCGCAGCCGGCCAGAAGCGTCAGCACCAGGCTCAGGGCCGTCAGCAGCAGAAGCGCTCTTTTTTCTCTCATCTCTCTTGTTTCCTTTCTGTTTTTCTATATCACAGCACGCTGTCGATCAGGTGCCGGGTATACGCATGCTGCGGGCGGCAGATCACCTCATCCGGCGTCCCCTGCTCCACGATTTCGCCCCGGTGCATCACCAGCACCCGGTGGCAGAACTGCTGCACCAGGGAGATGTCGTGGCAGATAAACAGGATGGCCAGGTCTCCCTCCAGGCCGCGCAGCAGGTCCAGGATCTCCTTCTGAACGGTGACGTCCAGGGCCGAGGTGGCCTCGTCGCAGATCAGCACCTTCGGCCCCATGGCCAGGGCCCGGGCGATGGCCGCCCGCTGGCACTGCCCGCCGCTGACCTCATGGGGATAGCGCCGGGCAAACTCCCCCGGCAGGCCGCAGCGCTCCATAAGGCGCACCGCCTCCTGCCGGGCCTCCCGGCGGGACAGGCCGCGCAGGCTCTCCCCCACCCCGTCCCCTAAGGTGCGGCGGGGGTCGAAGGACTCCGCCGGGGTCTGGAACACCATCTGTATCTTCCGGTACACCCGGCGCAGGTCCCGGCCGGTGACGGAGGTGATGTCCTCCCCGTCCAGGAGGATGCGCCCTCCGTCGGCGTCCAGCAGCCGGGTGATGAGGTTTGCCACGGTGGTTTTCCCGCTGCCGCTTTCGCCGATGATCCCCAGGCGCTCCCCGGGCCGCAGGTCGAAGCTGACGCCGTTTACGGCCGTCAGCTTCCCCTGCCCCGGGCGGGAAAAGGTTTTGGTCAGCTCCCGAACAGACAGGATCGGTTCCATTTCACGCCCTCCTCAGTTTCGGCACGGCCTCCAGCAGCCGCCGGGTATAGTCCGCCCGGGGCTGCCGCAGCACCTGCCGGGTCTCTCCGGCTTCCACGATCTCACCGCGGTGCATCACCAGCACCCGGTCCGCCATGGCAGCCACCAGCCCCAGATTGTGAGACACCAGCACCACGGCCGTTCCGAAGCTCTCCCGCACCAGAAGCAGCTCCTCCAGGACCTGCTTCTGGGCGGACACGTCCAGGGCAGCGGTAGGCTCATCCGCCAGCAGCACCCGGGGCCGCAGCAGCATGGCCGCCGCAATGCCCACCCGCTGCTGCATCCCGCCAGACAGCTCAAAGGGATAGCTATTCAGGATACGGGGGCCGTCCTCCAGGCCCAGCCGGTCCAACAGCGCTCCGGCCTGCTGCCGGAAGGCCCTCTTATCCATCGGGCCGTGGGCCCGCATCATTTCGTATAGCTGATCTCCCACCCTGCGGACCGGGCAGAAGGCGCTGCCCGCGCTCTGGAAGATCATGCCCAGCTCCGGGCCGTTCAGCCGCCGCCGGGCCCGGGCGGACAGGTCCGGAAGATTTTCCCCCCGATAGAGGATCTTTCCCCCGGTCACCAGGCCCCCGGGGCCCAGCAGGCCCATGGCGGCCCGGAGCAGGGTGGATTTGCCGCAGCCGCTCTCCCCTACCACGCCCAGGATTTCCCCGGCATGGAGGGTAAAGCTCACGCCGCGCACCGCCCGGACGCCGCCGTAGCACACGTCCGTCTGCCGGTATTCCAGAAGCGCCTCCATAGCCTCACCTCCCCCGGTTTTTGGGGTCCGCATAGTCCCGGACGGCGTCCCCCAGCAGATTGAAGATCATCACCGACACGAAAATGGCGATTCCCGGGGAAAAGGTGATCCACGGCGAGGTGGTCATCAGGCTGCGGGCATCGCTCATCATGCTGCCCCACTCGGCGATAGGCGGCCTGGCCCCCAGGCCCAGAAAGCTCAGGGCCGCCAGCTCCATCATCATGGTGCCGATATCCAGCACGGCCGTCACCAGAATGGGGCCCAGGATATTGGGCAGCATATGCCGCAGCAGAAGCCCCGCCGTGCCGCTGCCGGAGAGCCGCGCCGCCCGCATCCAGGGGGCCTCCCTCCGGGCCAGGGTCTGGCTGCGGGCCAGCCGGGCATATTTGGGCCAGGACACGGCGGCCAGCGCCAGAATGGCGTTGTGCAGCCCGCCCCCCAGGGCCCCGGCCACCGCCAGGGCGAACACCAGCCCGGGAAAGGCCAGGAATATATCGGATACGCGCATGAGCACCGCATCCGCCCATCCGCCGAAAAAACCGCCGCAAAGGCCCACGGCGGTGCCGAGCACGGTGACCGCCGCCACCAGCAGCAGCGTGGAGAAAATGCTGGTGCGGCTCCCCACGATGACCCGGGACAGCATATCCCGGCCATAGCGGTCCGTCCCCAGCAGATGCTCCGCCGAGGGAGGGGCCTTGGCCTGGCTCAGGTCCTGCAAATAGGGGTCATAGGGGGTCAGATACGCGGAAAACGCCGAAAACAGAATCAGCAGCAGGGCCAGGATCCCGAAAATCACCAGCCGGGTCCTGACGCCGCGCCGGATGGATGGCTGTCTCATTCCCGGCTCACCCCCAGTCGGATCCGCGGATCCAGCGCGTGGTATAAAAGGTCCGTGACCAGGTTCACCGCCACATAGATCACGGCCATCCACACCACATAGGCCTGGATCATGGGATAATCCCGCATGGTGATGGCTTCCACCGCCAGCTTGCCCACGCCGTCCCACTGAAAAATGCTCTCGATGATGGCCGTGCCCCCCAGCAGACTCCCTACGGACAGGGCCAGCAGGGTGAGGATGGTCAGCATGGCGCACCGGAGCACGCTTCCGCCCAGGATGACCCCCTCCCGGACGCCCCGGGCCCGGGCGCCGGTGACGTAGTCCCGGTTCAGCTCCTCCAGCACGGCGGCCCGGACCTGGCGCATATACTTGGCGGACATGGCGATGGCCAGCGTCAGGGTGGGCAGAACGGCGCTGCGCAGGGAAATCCCCTCCGACAGCACCGGCAGCAGCCTCCACCGGATGGAAAACACCTGCATCAACAGCAGAGCCACGAAGAAATTGGGCAGGGCGTTGCCGATGAAGCTGCAGAATCGCAGGAAATAGTCCGTGAACCGGTCATGGCGCACGGCGGCCAGGATGCCCAGCGGCACCGACAGCAGCACCGTGGCCGCCACGGACAGGGCCGTCAGCAGCAGGGTGGCCGGCAGCTTGGACACGAAGGTGCCGAACACGTCCCGGCCGGACACATAGCTTGTGCCCATGTCGCTGGTCAGCAGCCCCCCCAGCCAGGAGAAATACTGGCTCAGAAACGGCCGGTCCAGTCCCAGCTCCGCCCGCTTGGCGTCGATGATCTCCTGGGACACCGCCCCCTTGTCGCCGTACAGCTCGGTGATGGCATCGCTTCCGGCCAGGCGCATCATGGCGAAGGACAGAAACGTGACGCCCAGCAGCACCGGGATCAGCTGCAGCAGCCGCTTGAGAATGTATCGCCTCATGCCGTCACCTTACTGCGGCAGGGGACACTTCCGGGCCTCCACCAGGAACATGGGGGTGGAAGCGTTGTTGATCCGCTCCTCCCGGGTCCAGACCTGCCGCCAGATCTCGGTGTCCGCCGCCGCCTGCAGCCCCAGGCCCCGCAGGACCCCCAGGTCCCAGCCCGGCCGCATACGGGCCGACAGCGGCGCCTGCCGGGCGATGGCCTCCATGGCGGACACATCCGTTCCCGCCGTCTCGTCCCGGACGTCGGAGGCCCACAGGTTCTCCCGGTCCCGGGCATGGGCCTGCTCCGCCCCCCGGTCCCACAGATAGCGGTACCAGTTGGCGTCGAAGTTAAGCAGCACCCCGCCGGGCTTCAGCACCCGGGACCACTGGCCATAGGCCCGCTCCGGGTCCCGGAGGTTCCAGGTCACGTTCCGGGTGACCACCACGTCGAAGGAGTCCGCCGGAAAGGTCAGCTCCTCGGCGTTCATCTGCCGGAAGCGGATGCACCCGGCCAAAGCCCCGGCGTTGCGCCGGGCCTCCTCCAGCATGGAGGCCGTGTAGTCCACCGCCGTCACCTGATAGCCCAGCTCCGCCAGAATGATGGCAAAAAAGCCCGGCCCGGTGCCCACGTCCAGCACCCGGATCTCATCCGGGCGCTTCCCGGGGTGGTTTCCGGCGATTTTCCCGGCGATCACGCCCCGCCACACGGCCTTCTGATCGGTGGCCAGCTCCTCCTGGTTGACGGCGGAGTAGCCGGAGGCCCGATGGGTCCAGTAGTGGATATTTTCTTCCTCATAGGTAGCAAATGTACGCATAATGTGCTCCTCTCTTTCCGTCAGGGCTTCCGGGCCGCAATGCCGAACATGGGCGCGTGCTCCAGGTCCAGGGGCCCCAGGATCCGCCGCCCCACCCGGGTGTCCACCCGGCAGTCCGCAAAGCCGATGCCCTCCAGCACCTCCCGGTCCCCGGCCGGGCGGGCCCGGCCCACGTCCATGGTCAGGGTGATCTCGTCGTTTTCCCGCTGCAGCCGGTCGGTCATGCCCACATGGCCATAGGGGCTGTCCGCCGGCACCCGGCGGTTCTGGGTGCTGCGGCTGCGGACGTTGGCGGCGTAGTCCGCGTCAAAGTTCAGCAGCACCCCGCCGGGCTTCAGCACCCGGAACCACTGGCCATAGGCCCGCTCCGGGTCCGGCAGCGTCCAGGTGAGGTTCCGGCTGATAACGGCATCGAAGCATCCGTCCTCATAGTCCAGGGTCTGGGCGTCCATCTCCCGGAACGTGATGTCCAGCCCCCGCTGGGCCGCCAGGGCCCGGGCCTCCTCCAGCATGGCCGGGGTCAGGTCCACCCCCTCCACCCGGTGTCCGGCCTGGGCCAGCAGCACCGCGAAAAAGCCCGTCCCCGTTCCGACATCCAGAATTTTTAGTTTTCCGTTTTCCGGTAAGTGCTTTTCCAATTCCCGGAACCACTTCCGGCCCATCTCGTCCTCCAATTCGTTTCTCCGGACGGTTCCGAAGTCGTGGGACCGCTGGGTCCAGTAGCGCTGCACTCTCTTTTCCAATTCCGAAATCATGGCCATGCTTCCTTTTCCGATTTCCGTTTGCGGCTATGGTGCGCCGCATTTTTCTCTATTGTAGCGGCTTCCGTCCCGGTGCGGAAGCCTCCCGGGGGGATAAAATTTCAGGAATTCGGAGCAGAGGGATGGTGGCGGCCGAGGCCGGCGTGCCGGGTGTGCCGATCAGGATGGCGGTGATGGAGCCGCCGTAAATCGCGCCGAAGGAGATGGCCAGCAGCATGGAAATACCGGCCGCGGGGTCCATGCCATAGGTAAAGGGCAGCAGCAGCGTCACGCCCATCACCGAGGTCAGGCCCGGCATTGCGCCGATCATGATGCCGCCCATAGTACCGGCGATCATCATCAGAAGATACTGAGGAGACAGCAGCTCACCCAGCGCTGTAATTACTCCCATATAAACCTCCGTTCTAACTCATATCAGCCCAACAGGCCGGAAAGGATTCCGTTGGGCAGAGGGACCTTCAGGAACATACCGAAGATGGCATACAGCACCACAGGCGCCAGGATCGACACGGCCAGCATCAGCGGCCACGCCTTTTTGAACGGCTCGTTGAGCAGCAGGGCCATCATCACAAACACGACCCAGATGCTGTCCAGCACGAAGCCAAGAATTTTCAGCAGAACAAAATAGGCCACGGCGGCGGCAATGCCGATCAGCAGCTTCTTGCTGAACAGCTCCGCCTTTTCACTGCCGTCCTTGCGGAGCTCCTGGATAATCAGAAGGATGCCGCACACTGCCAGGCCCACACAAACGGCCTTGGGGAAAGCGCCGGGGCCGATCTCCGTCTGACCCGGCAGCATCTTGAAGGTATCGGCGTAAAAGAAGAAAAATGCGGCAACCGCTATCAGAACCACGGAGAATACAATATTCAGCTTTTTCATAAGTTCTCCTTTCGAGTGTGGGCGGTACACACCCCTGTGCGTACCGCCCACTTGAGTCGGTTAAGACGATCAGTTCGCAGAATTCAGATAAGCGTTGATGATCTTCTCAAAGTTGCCGGACATGCTGTCCAGAATGTCGTTGGTCTCCTGAGCGTTCAGGGGCATGTAGGTCATGTTGGCAGCCTCGATCTTCTCGCGGCAGGCATCGCTGTTGATGACCTTCTCAAAGCCGTCGCACAGAGCCTTCTTCACGTCGTCGGGGGGCCTTGTTGACGCACAGGCCGCGCAGAGCCACGATGGTCAGATCCACGCCGACCTCCTGGAAGGTGGGCACGTCAGGATAGGCCTCCAGGCGCTCGGTGTTGGCCACAGCCAGGACCTTCAGCTCGCCGCTGGCGATGTTGGAGGCAGCCTCGGCGGCGGAGCAGGTCACGGCGTCCACATGGCCGCCCAGAACGGCGGTGAGGGCGGAAGCAGCGCCGTCAAAGGGGACGTGGTTGAAGCTGGCGCCGGTTTCCAGCTCGATGCCGATGGCAGCCAGGTGCCAGATGTTGCCCATGCCGGAGTTGGCCAGCTGGACGGTGCCGGGCTTCTCCTTGGCCTCAGCCAGGAAGTCCTGGATGGTGTTCCAGCGGGAGTCAGCGCGGATGATGATGGCGGCAGGCTCGCCGTTGATGACGCAGATGGGATCAAAGGCGTCGCGGGTGGTCTCGGCGGGAGCCAGGCCCAGCAGAGGCAGCGTGATCAGGTCCACGGAGCAGGTGCCCAGGGTGTAGCCGTCAGCGGCGGCGTTCAGAGCCTCGGTCAGGCCCACGGTGCCGGAGCCGCCGGTCTTATTCTCCACATTGATGGTCTGGCCGAAGGTGTCCTTGCCGCACTCGGCCAGGATCCGCAGGGCCAGGTCCGTACCGCCGCCTGCGCCGTAGGGGCAGACAATGGTCATGGTTTTGGTGGGGAAGGCGGTGGAATCCGTATTGTTGTTGTTATCGCTGGGCTTGCTGCCGCAGGCCACCAGCGTAAGAATGATCACAGAGGCAAGAACCAGGGGTTGTTATAGATCATCATGCGGATATCCAGCGCGGCGCGGATGTCGCGGAAGTGCTGCATAACGGCCTTCTTGTGGGGATTGAGGTAGTAGGGCAGGATCACCATCACGCCGTCGGCGCCGCAGTCCTGGGCATACTTGCTCATCTTGATGGTGTTCAGGGTGTCGTACCGGCCGGTACCGCAGATCAGGGGCACCTGACCATTCAGGAAGGACGCCACGTGGCCGATGATCTCGCGCTGCTCCTCCATGTTCATGGCGACGTTCTCGCCGGTGCTGCCGCAGATGGAGATGGACTGTGCGCCGTTGTCCAGCAGCCAGGTCAGATACTTCTCCATGCCCTTCTTGTTATAGGTCTGGTCGGCGTTCCAGATGGTCATGGACGCAGGGCAGATACCATAAGGCTTCTTGGCGGTTTCTTTCACTTTCATGATGATTCTTCCTTTCCCATTTTTATCTGTTGGATTTTTATGTAACCTGCTTCTCAGGAAGGGATAAGAAAAATTTTTAATTTTTAATTTTTTATGGTCTGAAAAAAGATATCCCTTTCCGATGGCTCAAGGTTATCCCATTGTGCAGTGGAGCGGATAACGGCGCGGCGGTCCGGAGCTTGTTCCGGACCGCCGTCAACTCATGCTTGGGGATATCGTTTCGTTTATGCGTGCATTTTGATCAGGATTTTCTGGCAGGCGCCCTGGATATGCTCCTCAATGATGCCGTGGGCCCGGGAGAAATCCCCCGCCCGCAGGGCATCGAGCATCATCTCATGGTCGCCGGAGGCACTCTCCTGCTGCACCCGGGTGTGGCTGGCCAGCAGATAGTTGGCCACAATGAACTGGCCCTGGATCCGGTCATAGACCTCGCTGAGACACCGGTTCCCGGCCTGCTCCACCAGCACCCGGTGGAAGTCCAGGTCCGTGCGGCGGGCACTGACCACATCGTCCGTTTCGTTGGAGAGGATGCACTCCCTGGCCAGACGGTCCAGCGTCTGATAGTCCACCGGCAGCGCCTTGCGCTGAATGTCCGTCAGAGCCTGACGCTCCAGCAGAAGGCGAATCTCAATGATGTCGCACACTTCCTTCTCGCTGAAGGCCGGCACGGAGAAATGTCCCTTGCTGGAAAACACCACCATGCCCTGGGTATGCATCCGCTTCAGAGCCTGCTGCACCGGCGTCCGGCTGACGCCGTAGCGCTCGGCCAGCTCGTCCAGGTTCAGGGCCTGGCCCGGTAACCAGTTTCCCCGCAGGATCTCCTCCAGAAATGCCTCGTGGATCGTCACGTCCAGGTTCTTCTTCAGTGCCATATAATTCACCATTCATCCTTGTTTTTTGTCTCTCCGCTTTACATGCCTATCATACAGCCTTTTTCTGTAAAAAGCAATACACAAAGCTTACAATTTAATTTTTAATTTTTTATTAGAAATGTAAAAAGAGACTTCAGTGAAAGTCCTTGCAAAATCCCCGCCTCATCTACTGGGGCGGGGATTTTGGGAAAAATCTTGGGCTTACGGCAGGAGCTTGTCCCACCAATCCGACCAGGAGCCGAAGCGGGTGTCGTCGTCATCGTCGTCATCGCCAGGGATGATGGGGAAGATAGAGGGCTTCTTGTTGTGCACCGGGCACAACTCGCCCTCCTCCTTGCCGGTGAGGGTCTGGAGCAGGTACTCGTCGTCCTGGGCCTTGATGTTCTTGATGATCTCGCGGTTCCAATCCAGGGCGGCAATCTCCACCACGCTGCTGGCAGGGCAGTATTCCGTGGCCAGGTGCTTGCCGTCCTTGCAGTAGCGCACCATCTTGTGGACGTTGCAGCTTTGGGTGGGGGCGGTGTCTGCCGCCACGGTGACGGTGGTGACGCGATTGCCCCGCAGATCGTGGGTGCAGGCGTCGGTGGCCAGCAGGCCGCTGTCCTGGCAGACGGTGACCTGGACCAGGCCGGAGCAGCTGTTGAAGTCCTTGTTCTCCAGGCCGTCGTGGATGCGGCGCATGACCTCGCGCCACAGCACGGCGGAGGGGTTGCCCAGGGACTCGGAGAACCGCTCGTTGGACTTATAGCCCGTCCACACGGCGGCGCTGTAATAGGGGGAGAAGCCCGCGAAGTAACGGTCGCGGTTTTCGTCGGTGGTACCGGTCTTGCCGGCGATGGTCATGCCGGAAAACCGGGCCTCGCCGCCGGTGCCGCTGGTGATGACGCTCTTGAGGGTCTGGCGGATGATATAGGCGGTGGTGGCCTTCATGGCCACGTTGGATTCCTTGTTGTTCTCGCAGACCAGGTTGCCCTGGGAGTCCTCCACCCGATAGAAGGTCCGGGGCGGGGTGTACACGCCGTCGTTGACGAAGGCGCCGTAGGCCGCCGCCATCTCCTCGGTGGTGACGCCGTATTCATAGCCGCCCAGGCCCATGTTGCCGGACTGCTGGCTGTCGGCCTGGGTCAGGGTGGTGAAGCCCAGCTTCTCCACCATGAAGGTGTAGGACTGATAGGTGCCCAGCTCCTCCACCGTGCGCACGGCGCAGGTGTTCAGAGAGCGGACCAGGGCGGTATAGAAGGAGGTCAGGCCCCGGAAGCCGCTGCCGGAGTTGGAGGGCCATGCGCCGTAGCCGGGCAGGTCCCGGACGGGATAGTCGTCGATGGCGGAGGCGGCGGTGATGGTGCCGTTATCCAGAGCCGGGGCGTACACGGACACGGGCTTGGTGGCAGAACCCGGCTGCCGGGCCGACGTGGCCCAGTTCCAGCCCCGGTCCACCTCCTTGGCGCCGGTGCCGCCCACCATGGCCACCACATCCCCGGTGTAGGGGTCCACAATGGTGATGGCCGCCTGGAGCGGCTCGCCCTTGGAGTCGGTGTAGTTCGCATAGTTGGTGTTTTCAAACACGGACTCCGCAATATCCTGGATCTTGGGGTTCTGGGTGGTATAGATCTTGTAGCCGCCGTTATAGACCTTGCTGACGGCCTTTTCAAAGGCGGTGCGGACATAGCCGTCGGCGTCTGCGGGGTCGTCGGTCAGGCCAAAGACCTCCACAAACTTCTCGGCCACATCGGTGATGACCTCGTCGGTGAAGTAGGAGTTGTTGGCGGTGCTGACCACGGCGGGCTTTTCGTCCTCCTCCTGGGGCCCCACATAGTTGCCCAGGTTGGTGTAGCCGTTGGTGAATACCACCTCCTCGGCTTTGGCGGCGTCATAGGTGGCCTGGTCGATCTTTTCCTGGGCCAGCATGGCGTCCAGCACGTCCAGCTGCCGGTTGCGGTTCTGCTCCCGGGTCCAGTCGCTGCGCAGGGGGTCATACTGGGAGGGGTTGTTGGTGATGCTGATGAGACACGCGCACTCAGCCAGGGTCAGCTCGGACACGTCCTTGTGGAAGTATGTCCGGGAGGCGGTCTGCACACCGTAGCACTGGTTGCCCAGGTAGATGGTGTTCAGGTACATCTCCAGAATCTCGTCCTTGGAATAGTCCTTTTCCAGGGCCAGAGCCCGGTACACCTCCGTCACCTTGCGCTTGACGGTGTTCTCGTTGTTGCCGGTGACGTTCTTGATGAGCTGCTGGGTGATGGTGGAGCCGCCCTGGGTATTGCCGTTGGTGAGGGTACGGAACACGGCCCGGACAGTGCCGTGCCAGTCCACGCCGTGGTGGCTCTCGAAGCGCTTGTCCTCGATGGCGATGGTGGCATTGCGGAGGTTCTTGGGGATGGAATCAAAATCCACCCAGATGCGGTTTTCGTCGCCGAACAGGGTCTGGTACATGACCAGCTCCTTGGTATCCGGATCCTGATAGTACAGCTCCGTGGACACCTTCTGGTCGTACTCGGACATGTCCACCTCCACATGCCCCTTCAGGGACGTGTTGACGTAGGTCATGAAGATCCCCACGAAGATGGCGGAGGTCAGCACGGTGACCAGGAGGATGGTACCAAGGACGATGCCGATGGTCCGCCCCACACGGCGGCCCTTTCCGGACTTTTTCCCTGTTTTGGCGCTCTGCTCTGTCTTTTTCGGCTGGTTGTCTTTGTTCATAGACAGGGCACCTTCCTTTCTCTGTTACTGGTGTATGCGCCGCACCGATCGCGGCATGGATGAGAAAACATTCTATTCCATAATAAAAACCATTGTACCATACCTGTCAACTGCTGAAAATTGTCATTTGATAAAAATTTCGAATTATTACATAGATTTTACGCGGAAAAACCGAAAAAATCCTCCTGTTCTCTCACCATATGGCCGCAAATTCACCTCTCCGTTCCCTCCAAACCCCTCCCCCGGCGGACTCTTGACGGATCCCCTCCCCTGTCGTATAATCAGTGGGCCGCCGAAGGGCGGTCAATTTTCAGAAAGCCTGGTGCAAGCTGTGTTTATCCATCGACTGCGGGGCCAGATGTCCGAATCCATGCTGACAGCCTCCTTCATCATCGTATCCGGCGGCCTTCAGGACGCCTATACCTATCTCTGCCGGGGCGGCGTTTTTGCCAACGCCCAGACCGGCAACATTGTGCTGTTCAGCGCCTATCTGTTTGAGGGGGCCTGGGACCACTGCCTGCGGTATCTGATCCCCGTTCTGTCCTTTATAGCGGGAATTTTCGCGGCGGAATGCATCCACCGCCGCTTCAAGCACATGGAAAAGGTCCACTGGCGTCAGCTGATTATCCTGGCGGAGATCGCCGTGCTGTTTGCGGTGGGCTTTATGCCCCAGTCACTGAACACTGTGGCCAACTCCCTGGTGTCCTTCTCCTGCGCCATGCAGCTGCAGACCTTCCGCAAGGTCCGTGGCCATGCCTACGCCAGCACCATGTGCATCGGCAACATGCGCAGCGGCACAGAGGCCCTGTGCGCCTATTTCCACACCCATGAGCCGGAGGCCCTGCGCAATGCCCTGACATATTTCGGCGTCATCGGCCTGTTCGCCCTGGGTGCCGGTCTGGGAGCCCTGCTGACCGGCGCATCCGCCGTCCGGGGAATCTGGGTGTCCTGCGCCCTGCTGACCGTCAGCTTCCTGGTCATGTTCATCCACGAGGAGCGCCGGGCCTGAGCATCCGCTCATCGTATAAATATATCCCCCGGCGCATTGCGCCGGGGGATGCCTGTTCTATAGCCTTATTTACTTACCACTCCAGATTCTTTCCGGTCTCCTTGTCGAAAACGTGGGCCACGTTGCCGCCGAAGATCATGTTGACCTCGCTGCCCATGGGGAAGTGGGCGGCGGCGCCGTTGGTGGGAACGATGACGATCACATCCTTGCCCTCGGCCGCCACATGCAGGTGCACGGAGGAGCCCATCATCTCGGACACGTCCACGGTGCCCTTGATGCCGTCGGCGCAGAGCATCAGGTGGTCCGGGCGCACGCCCAGGGTCACGTCCTGCTCCGCCACGTTGTGCTCGGCCAGGCGCTGCTGCTTCTCGTCGGACAGCTCCACGGTGACGCCGCCTACGGTGACGGCATACCTGCCGTTCTGCCGGGTCAGCTTCGCGTCGAAGAAGTTCATCTGGGGCATGCCGATGAAGCCCGCCACAAACAGGTTGGCCGGGTGGTCGAACACCTCCTGGGGGGTGCCGATCTGCTGGATGAAGCCGTCCTTCATGATGACGATCCGGTCGCCCAGGGTCATGGCCTCGGTCTGGTCATGGGTGACGTAGATAAACGTGGTGTCGATGCGCTCCCGCAGCTTGATGATCTCGGCCCGCATCTGGTTGCGGAGCTTGGCGTCCAGGTTGGACAGGGGCTCGTCCATCAGGAACACGGCGGGGTCCCGGACGATGGCCCGGCCAATGGCCACGCGCTGCCGCTGGCCGCCGGACAGAGCCTTGGGCTTGCGGTCCAGATACTGGGTGATGTCCAGAATTTCGGCGGCCTCACGGACCTTCTTGTCGATCTCGTCCTTGGGCAGCTTCTTCAGCTTCAGGGAGAAGGCCATGTTTTCATACACGGTCATGTGGGGATACAGGGCATAGCTCTGGAACACCATGGCGATGTCCCGGTCCTTGGGCTCCACGTCGTTCATCAGCTTGCCGCCGATGGTCAGCTCGCCGCCGGAGATGTCCTCCAGACCGGCGATCATCCGCAGGGTGGTGGACTTGCCGCAGCCGGAGGGGCCCACCAGCACGATGAACTCCTTGTCCGCAATGTGCAGGTTGAAATCCTGCACCGCCACCACGCCCTCGTCGGTGATCTGCAGATTGCCCTTTTTCTGGGGCTCGCCCTTTTTGGTCTTCTTGCTCTCCGCGTTGGGGTACACCTTCTTGAGGTTTTTCAGAATGACCTCTGCCATAATATACAGACTGTAACCGTTCTGCCTCCGCATGGAACGGTCTCGCGCCCGGCGAAGCCGCAGCGCCTTACGGCAGGTCTCCACACTGCCGCACCGCCAGTCTCAGCGGGACCTGGTTCCTCCTTTGTTTTTCCGGCAGGGGGCCAAGAAAGTGGAGTGGCCGCCGCCGGTTGGAATAGGATACATTTATTTTACCACCCCTTGCCGCCCTTTGGCAACCGCCTTTGGTCAAAATTTTCCGCATTTCGTTGCCTTTATTGGAAAACTCTGCAAAAAACGCCGTCATCGCCCGTTCTTTTTTCTGTTATAAGAAAAAATTATTGCATTTTCAGTTTTTATCTATTGTAAAAGCATGGAAACTATGTTAAATTACTGTGTGCCTGTCGGTGCACATATTATAGATAAAGTGTTCTTCGTTCGAGGACAGGCAAATTATTTCAAAGGAGCGGGATAACATGCACAAAGCGTTCAAAGCCTGCACCGCTGTTCTGCTGGCCCTGGTTATGACGGTCAGCCTGGTCAACGGCGCACTGGCAGCCGTCGTCCGCAATGACGACGACACCATCAGCTACGAGCCCCTGGAGCAGGGTGTTTACTCCAAGGGCGGCTACACCATCGACAAGGTCTCCCACCCCACGCTGGGTGCCGGAGAGGTGGACGGTATCCTGACCGGCGACCTTCAGGACCGGGGCCAGAGCTACTCCTGGTCCATGGCCGAGGCCGGTGACTATGTCTACATCGGCACCTGCTACAACTCCACCTACTACATCTATCACAACAACGTCAAGACGTCCCTGGACGCCATGAAGAAGGCGGGCAAGCTGGACCAGAATGTGGACACCAGCCGGGCCGCGGCGGATTTTGTGAAGGTCATGTTCGGCACGGACACCTTCGATGAAACCCCCATGTCCCAGTGGACCCCCGTGATCATGGCTGTGAACCGCTACACCGGCGAGGCCCAGGTGATCTTCCGGGAGCGGGACATTCTGAAGGATTACCCCGACATCTTCCCGGCTATCCCCCTTATCTCAAGGGCGTGAACTATCTGGCCGGCTATCGCATGGCCTTTGAGTTCAAGGGCAAGATCTATTTTGCCGGCATGGGCAACCCCACCGCCACCCTCATCGAGGTGGACCCCGAGACCAACGAGTGCTCCATCGCCTATCACAACATCAACTACACCCAGGGCGTGTCCAACGGCGTTCACGGCCTGCTGGTGTTTGACGACGAGATCTATATGTGCCTGGCCTCCGACAACTACGACGGCAAGGGTACCCCCGGCGGCATCATCGTGGCCAGCTCCGATCCCACCGCGGGTCTGAGCTCCTGGCGGCGTGTGGCAGATCAGGACGACTTTGACGGCCTGCCCGCCGTTATGAAGACCGACGGCCTCAACGGCGGCGGTATCTGGGACATCATCGAGTATAACGGCTCCATGTACGTCACCGTGGTCACCGACAAGTCCATCGACGGCCACATCAACAAGCAGGGCTTCGCCATGTATCGCGGCGACAAGCATGAGGACGGCAGCTTCACCTGGACCCAGGTCATCGGCGACCACGGCACCAGCGGCTACGGCTTCGGTCTGGGCATCAATTATTCCATGAGCTGCAACATGTGGGTGTACAACGGCTATCTGTACCTGGGCACCTACAACGATCCCATGCTGGACCTGGCGGAGGTCCCCGCCTCCGGCAACTTCGAGCTGCTGTACAACGATCTGGACCATTCCATCTATCTGTACCGCATGGACGCCGACGGCAACTTCCAGCAGGTGGCCGGTAAGGACGACAACCCCTATTTCCCCGACGGCCCCATCGGCAACCTGGGCGCGGGGCTGGGCAACAACTCCAACCAGTATGTCTGGCGCTACGGCGAGCACAACGGTGAGCTGTACATCGGCACCTATGACACCTCCACTCTGACCTATCAGTTCACCCAGATCACCGACGGCCAGGTGGCCAATATGGACTATGCCGACATCAGCGGCCGGGCCGATATGCTGAAGGACGCCGTGCTGGAGGTTCTGCAGCAGCACGACAACAAGTATCTGAACTGGTTCCTGGATACCTTCCTGTTTAACAAGTACACCGCCTCCCTGTTCCAGCAGCTGGCAGGCTTTGCCACGGACATGTCCGCCGACAAGAACCCCGTGCCCGGTTACCGGAACATGCTGGAGGAGTATGAGGCCTTCAAGCAGAAGGTGTTCGATGGCCTGGGCATCAAGCTGGACAGTGCCAACTTCGCCCGGGAGTATGCCCAGGTCACCGGCGTGGCTATGTGCAGCGCCGACACCCAGGGCCTGAAGGATGACCTGAAAAGCGCCGTGAAGGCCATCTTTGCCGCCCTGGACAAGGCTGTGTATGACGACACGATCCACAACTTTGTGTACTACTTCGGCTGCAACTACTATGCCCAGCAGAGCGAGAACGGCTTTGACCTGCTGGTGTCCAAGGACGGCGTGAATTTCGACGCCATCACCCGGGACGGCTTCGGCGACGGCTCCAATCACGGTCTGCGCACCATCTGCTCCACCGAGAACGGCGTGTATATGGGCACCGCCAATCCCTACTACGGCACCCAGCTGTGGCGCATGTACAGCGCCGAGGACAAGCCCCTGGTGAAGGAGCATACGCATCAGTGGTCCGATACCTGGTCCTCCGACGGCGAGAATCACTGGCATGACTGCCTGGCTGACGGCTGCACCGTTACGGATAACGCCCAGAAGGACGGCTTTGGTGCCCACACCTTCGTGGATGGCGTCTGCTCCGTCTGCGGCTATCAGCAAACCGGCAGCGGCTCCGGCGGTGACGCCGGAGGAAGCGGCCAGCCCGGTCAGCCCGGCCAGCCCGGTCAGCCCGGCCAGCCCGGTCAGCCCGGCCAGCCCAGTCAGCCCGGTCAGGGCGGCGACTCCGGCAATACCGGCAATACCGGCAATACCGGCAACACCGGCAACACCGGCAACTCTGGCAACACTGGCAACGCTGGCAGCAACAGTCCCAAAACCGGCGACATGGGCGTGGCCCTGTGGTCCACCCTGGCCGGTCTGTGCGGCTGCGGGCTGATTGCCGTGGCTGTCAAGTCCCGCTATAAGGGCAAGCGCGTGGCCTGATTCCCCTTAAATTTATCAAGGCTCCCGGCCAACCGGCCGGGAGCCTTATTTTATGGAAAAGCCCTTTTCATTTCCCGCCGCCTGCGATATAATAATGTATTATTGTATCCTGGAGGTGCCGCATATGGAGAAGACCCGCCGCGAGATCATGGACCGGGTATATCTCACCTATCTGCCTGCCAAAAAGTTCAAAACCAGCTGCCTGTCCGCCCAGTTCATCGCCCCCCTGCGCCGGGAAACGGCGTCCTATGGGGCGCTGCTGCCGCTGGTGCTCCAGCGGGGCACCATGACCTGCCCGGACATTGAGCAGCTGTCCGCCGCCATGGACCGGCTCTACGGCGCACAGATCAACCCCACCATCCGCAAGCGGGCGGAGTGCCAGTGCATCGGCTTTGTGGCCTCGGTAATGGACGACAGCTTCGCCCCCCAGGGAGAAAAGCTGCTGGAGCCCACCGCCGCCCTGCTGGGGGAGCTGCTGCTGGACCCCGTCACCCGCAACGGCCGGTATCTGGCGGAATATGTGGACAGCGAGCGGGCCAACCTGCTGGACAGCATCCGCTCCATCCGCAACGACAAGCGGGACTGGGCGGACCTGCGGCTTCTGCAGGAGATGTGCCGCTATGAGCCCTACGGCGTCAGCCGTCTGGGCGACGAGGCTGCCGCCGCCGCCATCAACAACCAGAAGCTCCATGCCTACAGCCAGCAGATGATGGCCGCCTCCCGGCTGGAGCTGTTCTACTGCGGCAGCGCCCCTATCTCCCGGGTGGAGGACGCCCTGCTGGAGGCCTTCGCCGCCCTGCCCCGGGGCGCGGGCCAGGACCCGGAGCCGCCCCGTGCCGTGGCCGCCCCGGTGGAGCCCCGCATCATCCACGAGGCCATGGACGTGACCCAGGGAAAGCTGTCCATGGGCTTCCGCTGCGCCACCGACGATGTGCCCGCCATGATCCTGGCAAATCTGCTGTTCGGCGGCACCAGCAATTCCAAGCTCTTTATGAACGTCCGGGAGAAGCTGTCCCTGTGCTACTACGCCTCCAGCACCTATGTCCGCTCCAAGGGCATCCTCACGGTGTCCTCCGGCATCGAGACCGCCGACTATCAGCGGGCCCTGGACGAGATCCTTCACCAATTGCAGGAGATCCGGGACGGTCACTGGGAGCCCTGGGAGCTGGAGGGGGCCCGCAGCACCATGCGCAGCGCCCTGATCTCCCTGTCGGATTCCCAGGGTGCCCTGGAAAATTACTGCCTGGGTCAGGCCGCCACCGGCCAGAGCGAGGACCCGGAGACCATGCAGCGCCTGCTGGACCAGGTGATGCCGGAGCGCATCCGGGCCGCCGCCCAGAGCGTAACCCTGGACACCGTATACTTCCTGCACGGAAAGGAGGAGGCCTGATGAAAACCCTTACCTACCCCCGCATCGGGGAAAAGGCCATCTGGGAGACCCTGCCCAACGGCCTGCCCGTCTGCGTGGTGCCCAAGCCCGGCTATGCCCGGAAATTCGCCTTCTTCACCACCCGCTACGGCGGCATGGATATGCGCTTCCGGCTGGACGGCCAGTGGCTGGACACCCCTGCCGGCATCGCCCACTATCTGGAGCACAAGATGTTCGACACCGCCGACGGCAGCGCCATGCAGGACCTGGCCCGGGGCGGGGCCGAGCCCAACGCCTACACCAGCAACGCCGTTACCGCCTACTATTTCGACTGCACCGAGCATTTTTACGACAATCTCCGGATTCTGCTGTCCTTCGTGTCCGTCCCCTACTTCACCGACGAGAGCGTGGAGAAGGAGCAGGGCATCATCGCCCAGGAGATCGGCATGATCGAGGACAACCCCGAGTGGCAGGTCTATCGCCAGATGATGCAGGCCCTGTACCGTCACAGCCCCGTCCGCCAGTCCGTGGCCGGGTCCGTGGAGAGCATCCGCCAGATCACCGCCCAGACCCTGTACGACTGCCACAAGGCCTTCTATACCCCCGCCAATATGTGCCTGGTGGTGGTGGGCGACGTGGACCCGGAGGAGGTTCTCCGGGCTGCCCGGGAAATTCTGCCCCGGGAAAGCGGCCCCGTGATCCCCCGGGACTATGGCCGGGAGGAGGACCTGACCCCCCACATGACCCGCATCGAGGACCGGATGGAGGTGGCCATGCCCACCTTCCTGCTGGGCTTCAAGTGCCCCCCGGTGCCGGAGGGGCCGGACCGCATGCGCCTGGACATTCTGGGGGATCTGGCCTGTGACGTGCTCATGGGCGAGTCCAGCCCCCTGTTCACCCGGCTGTACAGCCAGGGGCTGATCAACGGCACCTTCGACAGCGCCTATGACCTGCTGCCGGGAGCCGCCTATGTGTTCTGCGGCGGCGACAGCAACGATCCCGAGGCCGTGCAGCAGGCCGTTCTGGACGAGGCACGCCGGGTGGTCCGGGAGGGGGTGGACCCGGCCTATGTCCAGCGGCTCCGCCGGGCCAGCTTCGGCGCGTCCATCAAGAGCCTGAACTCCTTCGAGGCCATCGCCTCCACCGTGTCCGAGGGCTGCTTCCAGGGATACGATCCCTTCCGCTTCCCAGAGGTGTACGACTCCATTACCCAGCAGGATCTGCTGGACTTCATCCGGGACAACATCCGCCCGGAGCGCATGGCCCTGTCCGTGATCTATCCGAAAGAGTAAGATGGGAGCAATTCTATGAACGAAAACTGGAAATTTTCCGATATCCCCTATCACCGTCCCGACGTGGAGGCCCTTCAGACCCGGTACGACGCCCTGACCCGCCGGGCCAGGGAGGCCCAAAGCCCGGAGGAGCTGGTGGAGATCGTCCGCCAGCGGGACGCCCTCCAGCAGGAGGTGGGCCTGTGCCAGGCGGTGGCCTTCATCCGGGCCTTCCACGACGTCACCGACGAATTTTACCAGACGGAGCTGCAGGAGACCCTGCCCCGGCTGGAGGGCAGCCTGGACAGTCAGTCCCTGGCCGCCGCCATTGCCGAAAGCCCCTATGCCCCGGCGGTGGACGAGACCTTCGGCCCCCAGCTGCGCCGCCTGCTGACCCTGGACCACCAAATTCACGCCGGGGGCAAGGACCTGCAGGCCCGCATCTCCCAGCTGACGGCCCAATACCAGCAGCTGACGGCCTCCGCCAAATACCCGGTCCAGGGGGAGCTGCTCAGCGGCGGACAGCTGCGGGCCGCTCTGGCCAGCCGGGACCGGGCGCGCCGCAAGGCCGCCTATGACGCCCAGCAGCAGACGGTGCTGGAAAACGCCGGACAGCTGGAGGACATCCTGCGGCAGCTGGTCCATGCCCGCATCGACCTGGCCCGGGCCAACGGCTTCGACAGCTTCGCCGATTACGGTGACCTGGCCCAGCAGCGCCTGGGCTATGGCCGGGCGGAGCTGGACGCGTTCTGCCGCCAGGTGCAGACCCATATCACCCCCCTGTACCTGCGGCTGCAGGAGGAGCAGCGCCGGCGCCTGGGGGTGGACACGCTGATGCCCTATGACCGGGCCCTGGTGTTCCCGGAGGGCAACGCCGTGCCGGTGGCGGCGGAGGAGCTGCCCCGGGCCGCCCACCGGATGTATCACAGCCTCAGCCCCGAGGCCGGGGCCTTCTTTGACGAGATGGTCCGCCACGACCTGCTGGACGTGACCGGCTCTCCCAATAAAATTTCCGGTATGGGCTTCTGCGACATGCTGGGCGCGCCCTATGATATGCCCTTTGTCTTTGCCAACTGCGACGGCACCGCCGGTGACGTCACCGTATACACCCACGAGCTGGGCCACGGGCTCCAGGGGTATCTGTCCATCCGCAGCCAGCCGGTGGCGGACTATGCGGGCCTGAGTCCGGACCTGGCGGAGGTCCACTCCAAGACCATGGAGCTGTTGGCCCAGCCCTACGCCCGGGACTTTTTCGGCGACCACGCCGGACAGTTCCTGACGGAGCACCGCTATGACTTCATCAAGGAGCTGTGTGCCTTCTGCTCCATCCACACCTTTGAGACCTGGCTGTATGAGCATCCAGACGCCTCTTTGGCCCAGTGGGCAGAGGAGTTCGACCGCATTGAGAAGTCCTTCGGCCGGGCGCAGAACAATGAGCCCTGGCGGCAGCAGGTGCTCTCCGGCTGCGACCTGTTCACCAACATGGCCCTGTATATGTTCCCCCGGTATGTCATCAGCTACGCCCTGTCCATCGTCTGCGCCCAGCAGCTGAAGGCTGCCTATGACGCCGACCCCGCAGACGGCTGGGCCCGGTATCACGCCCTGTGTGCCTCCGGCGGCAGCAGGACCTACGCCGAGACCCTGGCCGCCGCCGGACTGCCTCTGCCCTACGCCCCCGGCGTAGTGGAAAAGCTGGCCCAGGACCTCTCCCGCCAGCTCTGGGGCTGAAAAAAACGGCCCGCAACCGTCGGTTGCGGAACTTCCAGCCCCACTTGGTGGACAGTTGCGGCCTTTTTCGATATGCTGACGCCATCAATATCAAAGGAGGCATTCTCTATGACCCTGTGTGAAAAGCTCATCGACCTGCGCCGCAAAGCCGGCCTGTCTCAGGAACAGATGGCCCAGCAGCTGGACGTGTCCCGTCAGGCCGTCAGCAAGTGGGAAACGGGCGAGTCCCTGCCCGACACCAACAAGCTCCTGGCCATCGGCCGTCTGCTGGGCGTCACGGTGGACTATCTGCTGGACGATGAACAGACGGACCCTGCTCCCACCTCCGCCGGGCCGAAGAAAAGCGGTTTTGCCCGCTTCTGGCGTACATACGGCTTCGTCTCCGGATACCTGATGTCGCTGGTGGGGATCCTGGGCCTGGTCCGGATCGCCGCCACTCTGGCTGCAGGCTTCCGGCTGGGCAGCATCGCGGACTTCGGATCCGTCGATCCCCAGTGGCTGGAGGGACTCAGCACAAGTCCGATCTTCACCGATCTCTCCTCCCGGTACAGACAGGCGCTGATCCTGTCCCAGATCCCGGACTTCCTGCTCTGCGCCGCCCTGACGGCAGGCGGCTTCCTGCTGGCCCGGTGGCTCCGGCGGAAATACCGGACCGCTTGACCGCTCCCCTTCCTCCTACAATCGGGAAGGGCGGGATTTCCATGTATATGATAGATTTTTTCACATATTTATGCTATAATTATTATGAGATTTTGTATGCAGCCAAAGGAGGGCAATTATGATGGAGATATTAGAGATAAAACAAGCAAATGATGCACTTGCAGAAATGGTTGCCCTATTTCGTGTAGAGCTGCGTTCATATAAAGGCATTGCATCCAGGCCGAACATTAAAGCAGGACGAGAAGAAATGGAAGAATATCTTTTTGCCAAGTTTCCGGTGTATGCCGCCCTTGTGGATGACAAATACGCAGGCTATGTGGTTTGTCGTATCAAGCTGAAAGACGGTAAGATCGCCTCTATGGATGAGCATTGGGCAGACGATGGCGAAGCTCCCAAGTGGCGACAGGATATGAAAATTGGGAGAAAGATAAAATGATAGAGCTACGAACAATCAACGAGAATAACTACACAGACTGTCTTAATCTTAAAGCCAGCGTTGCAAATGAAAATTTTGTGGATTCTGTGGCGTATTCTCTGGCAGAAGCATGGGTTCATTATAAAGACACCAAGCCATTTGCAATTTATGCTGATGAAACAATGATTGGCTTTGTTTCAATGTATGTTGGTGAAGAAAACTATCAAATAATCAATTTTCTTATTGATGATGCCTATCAAAAAAAGGGGTATGGAACTGCTGCTGCCAAACTCTGTATTGATTTCCTTTATAAGGAATACAAAGCAAGACGAGTTTCAGCTCCTGTAAATCAGCGCCATACAGCTGCGCAGAAGTTTTGGACAAAGTTGGGATTTGCCTATTCAGATTCCGTTGAAGATGGATATGTATTTATGAGATTGAATTTAGTGTAGCAGACTATGATACGCTAATCCCACCGAACTGACAGCGGAGCTTCTGAATACGCTGATTGAGGAAATCGTCATTCACGAAGCAGCCATCGTGGACGGTATGCGTGAGCAGGATATTGACATCTACTACCGATTTATCGGCAAAATTGAGTAAAACAACGAATATGAGTACCTATGCAAGTAGGCGTAGGCACTCATACATAACCAATATCTTTAATTTAGGGAAACGGGCGAGTCCCTGCCCGACACCAATAAGCTCCTGGCCATCGGCCGTCTGCTGGGCGTCACGGTGGACTATCTGCTGGACGATGAACAGACGGACCCTGCTCCCACCTCCGCCGGGCCGAGGAAAAGCGGTTTTGCCCGCTTCTGGCGTACATACGGCTTCGTCTCCGGATACCTGATGTCGCTGATCGGGATCCTGGGCCTGGTCCGGATCGCCGCCACTCTGGCTGCGGGCTTCCGGCTGGGCGGCATCGCGGACTTCGGATCCGTCGATCCCCAGTGGCTGGAGGGGCTCAGCACAAGTCCGATCTTCACCGATCTCTCCTCCCGGTACAGACAGGCGCTGATCCTGTCCCAGATCCCGGACTTCCTGCTCTGCGCCGCCCTGACGGCAGGCGGCTTCCTGCTGGCCCGGTGGCTTCGGCGGAAATACCGGACCGCCTGATTGCTCCCCTTCCTCCGAAAAATAGGGCTTTTCAACGGCCCCGCTCTGCGGTATAATAGAGGGAGTTTTCTGAGCAAGGAGTGACATTATGAAGATCATGACCGACAGCCCCATCCGCTTCCCGGGGCTTTTTGGCGACTGGGCCATCACCATCAGTTCCAAGGCCATCGACATCGGCAACGGCATCTATTGGTATGGCATCCTCATTGCCCTGGGCATGCTGCTGGCCCTGTGGTGGTGCATGCGCCAGCGCACCAAATACGGCATCCGGGAGGATGACCTCATCGACGGGCTGCTGTGGGGCATCCCCTCAGCCATCGTGGGGGCCCGGCTATACTATGTTCTGTTCTATCTCAGCGAGTTCAAGGACCATGAGGGCCACTTCAGCTGGTCCAAGGCCATCGCCATCTGGGACGGCGGCCTGGCCATTTACGGCGGCGTCATCGCCGTGGTGATCGTGGCCATCATTCTCTGCCGCAGCCGCCACATCAAGCTTGGGGCCATGATGGACCTGGTGGTCATGGGCCTGCTCATCGGCCAGGCCATCGGCCGCTGGGGCAACTTCCTGAACCGGGAGGCCTTCGGCGCGGAGACCGCCCTGCCCTGGCGCATGCAGCTGACCACCACTGCCGGGGAACTGGTGGAGGTCCACCCCACCTTCCTGTATGAGAGCCTGTGGAACCTTATCGGCCTGCTGCTGATCGTTTTTGTGGTATCCAAGGCCCGGCGGTTCGACGGTGAGAACACCTGCTTCTACTTCCTGTGGTACGGCGCGGGCCGCTTCTGGATCGAGGGTCTGCGCACCGACAGCCTGTATCTGTTCGACTGGGCCATCGCCGGCCAGCCCATCCGGGTGTCCCAGGTGCTGAGCCTGGTGCTGATGATCGCCGCCCTGGCGGTGCTGTTTTACAACATCAGGCTCCACCCCCACAAGCCGGAGGAGCTGTATGTGAACATCGTGGCCGCCCGGGAAGCCGCCCAGGCGGAGGAGCCCGCCGAAGCCCCGGAAACCGCCGAACCGGCGGAGGCGCCGGAAGCACCGGAGGTGCCGGAAGAATCTTCAGAAGAATAAACGCCCACCCCCTGTATCCCGTGGGATACAGGGGGTGCGTTCGTTTTTTACAGGGCCCGCCAGCTCTCCGGCCGCAGGCCGTGACCCATGAGGCCCTCCTGCACCTGCTGCCGCAGGGCGGGCAGGTCCCGGTTCAGGGTCCCCTTCAGGGTCAGGTAGTTGGAGGCGTGGTTCATCCGGAATACGCTGCCCTCGCTGTCGATGTGGTCCAGCAGCAGGGCCGTCTCCTGCAGAATCTCCGCCGGGCCCAGCACCCGGAAGCTGCCCTCCCGGACCCACTGCTCCAGCGGCGTTCCCGGCTCCACCATCAGCGTCAGCAGGCCGATATATTCCGGCTTCATGGCACTGAGGGCCCGGGCGGTGTCCACGGCGTGGTCCCGGAGCAGCTCCCGGCTGCCAAGCCCGGAAATGGCCGTCACCGACAGGGCCAGGCCCGCCTGCCGGGCCTTCTGCCCCGCCGCCACAATGGCCGCGGCGGTGTGGCCCTTGCGCATCCGCTCCAGCACCGCGTCACAGCCAGATTCCAGGCCCATATACACCATTTTCAGTCCGTTTTCCCGCAGCCGCCGCAGCTCCTCCTCCGTCTTGACCTGGAGACTCCGGGGCGAGGCGTAGCACGTCACCCGCTGGCACTCCGGAAACAGGCTGTACACCATGGTCAGAATTTCCAGCAGCTCATCGGTTTTCCGCATCAGGGCGTCGCCGTCGGCCAGAAACACCCGCTCCACCCGGCGGTATACCTGCCGGGCCAGGCGGAAATCCTCCCGGATCTCCTCCATGGGCCGCAGGGCAAACCGCTTATCGTCATACATATCGCAGAAGGCGCAGCGGTTGTGGCTGCACCCGTAGGTCACCTGGATGATGAGGCTGTAGGCCTCGCTGGGGGGCCGATAGACCTTTCCCTTGTATCGCATGGGCAATTCCTCCTTTTCCCCGCTATTATCGCATACTTTTCCCGGTTTGAAAAGGGTCTATTTTGTGCCGCTCCGGCATAAGCTGGACCAGCTTCAACAAACGAGGAGGATGACTATGGACAACAACTTCAACCGCGTGCGCCTGTGCGGGCGGGCCGCCGGGGAGCCGGAGCTGTCCCACATAAACCACGGCGAGAGCTTTTACCGCTTTCCCCTGTCGGTGGAGCGGCTTTCCGGCCAGGAGGATCGGCTGCCGGTGATTTTGCCCCGGCCGCTGCTGGAGGCCCACCCCGTACATACCGGGGACGTGCTGACCCTTACCGGCCAGCTGCGCTCCTTCAACAACCGCAGCGGCCAGGGTCCCCGGCTGGTGATCTCCGTGTTCGTCCGGGAGCTGGTCCCCGGCGGCGCGGCCCCCTTTAACCAGATTCAGCTCTCCGGCGTGCTGTGCAAGGCTCCCTCCCTGCGCCGGACGCCTCTGGGCCGGGAAATTTGCGACCTGATCCTGGCGGTGAACCGCCGGTACGGCCGGGCGGACTATCTGCCCTGCATTGCCTGGGGCGCCATCGCCCAGCAGACGGCCATCCTGCCGGTGGGCTCCCGGCTGACGGTGGAGGGCCGGGTCCAGAGTCGGGGCTACACGAAAACCGTGGACGGCGTGGGACAGGAGCGCACCGCCTATGAGGTGTCCATCATGCGCCCGGCGGAGCCGGAGGAATTTTTCCTGTAAGACCGCCCCCCGGGGTGAAAATCCGCCTTGCAGGGTCCTTTCCCTCCGTGCTATAATGGGGGAAACATCCCAACCAAGGAGGAACCTTACATGATCTACACCGATTTTCACGGAGAGAAGCTGTCCCTGCTGGGCTTCGGCACCATGCGTCTGCCGCTGGTTCCCGGCGGCGGCCCGGCGGACATCGACGAAAAGACCACGGCGGACATGGTCCGCTATGCCATGGACCACGGCGTCAACTATTTCGACACCGCCTATCCCTACCACGGCGGCATGTCCGAGCGGGTCATCGGCCGGGTGCTGAAGGACTTTGACCGCCAGAGCTTCTATCTGGCCACCAAATACCCCGGCCACCAGATCAGCGACAGCTACGACCCCGCTGCCATCTTTGAGGAGCAGCTCCAGAAGTGCGGCGTGGAGTATTTCGACTTCTACCTGCTGCACAATGTGTACGAGAAGTCCATCGAGACGTATACCGATCCCCGCTGGGGCATCATCGACTATTTTCTGGAGCAGAAGAAGAACGGCCGCATCCGTCACCTGGGCTTCTCCTCCCACGGCGGCGTGGAGCTGCTGGAGAGCTTCCTGTCCCGCTGCGGCAAGGACATGGAGTTCTGTCAGATCCAGCTGAACTATCTGGACTGGACCATGCAGGATGCCAAGGCCAAGTGCGAGCTGCTGCGCCGATACAGCATCCCCATCTGGGTCATGGAGCCCGTCCGGGGCGGCCGCCTGGCCTCCCTGACGCCGGAGGCGGAGTCCGAGCTCCACGCCCTGCGGCCGGAGGAGTCCACCGCTGCCTGGGCCTTCCGCTTCCTCCAGGGGGTGGAGGGGGTCCAGATGATCCTCAGCGGCATGACCACCCCCGCCCAGATGGAGGACAACGTCCGCACCTTCGAAGAACGCCGCCCCCTGACGGACCAGGAGGAGAAGGTCCTGCTGGACATCGCCAAGGGCATGTACGGCGCCGTGCCCTGCACCGCCTGCCGCTACTGCTGCGACGGCTGCCCCATGGGCCTGGACATTCCCATGCTGCTGAAGCTGTATAACGAGGCCAAGTTCTCCCCCAACTTCAACATCGGCATGCGGGTGGAGGCTTTGCCGGAGGACAAGCGCCCCGCCGCCTGCGTGGGCTGCGGCCAGTGCGCCCGGGTCTGTCCCCAGAACATCGACATTCCCGCCGCCCTGGCGGACCTGAACGAGGTGCTGAAGAAGATCCCCAGCTGGGCCGACATCTGCCGCCAGCGGGAGGAAGCCGCCCGCCGGGCAAGAGAAGCCAAGTAACATGGCCCATATCATCGAAATCACCGATTTTTCCGCCCCGGAGCTGGATATCTACGCCCGGCTGACGGAAAACCAGCTGGTGAACCGGGCCGACCCGGAAAACGCCCTGTTCGTGGCGGAGAGTCCCCTGGTCATCGGCCGGGCTCTGGACGCCGGGTGCACGCCGGTGTCCTTCCTGATGGAGCGCAAGCACATCGAGGGAAAAGGCGCGGAGGTGCTGGCCCGCTGCCCGGCGGACATTCCGGTATACACGGCGGACCTGCCGGTGCTGACCCAGCTGACGGGCTTCCACCTGACCCGGGGGATGCTGTGCGCCATGCGACGGCCCCGGCTCCCCTCCGTGGCGGAGGTCTGCGCCAATGCCCGGCGCATTGCCGTGCTGGAAAACATCATGAATCCCACCAACATCGGGGCCATTTTCCGGTCCGCCGCCGCTCTGAACGTGGACGCGGTGCTGCTGACCGCCGCCGGCAGCGACCCCCTGTACCGCCGGGCCGCCCGGGTCAGCATGGGCAACGTGTTCCTGGTGCCCTGGACATATCTGCCGGAGGGGGAGAGCTGGCCGGAGCTGCTGCATGAGCTGGGCTTCAAAACCGTGGCCCTGGCTCTGCGGGACGACTCCCTGGCCCTGAACGATCCCCGCCTGCTGGCGGAGCCGAAGCTGGCCATGGTGCTGGGCACCGAGGGGGACGGCCTGGCCTCCTCCACCATCGCCGCCTGCGACTATACCGTGAAAATTCCCATGTCCCACGGGGTGGATTCCCTGAACGTGGCCGCCGCCAGCGCCGTGGCCTTTTACCAGCTGGCCCTGCTGAACGGATAAAAAAAGCCTGTGTATTCGGTGCAATTGCACCGAATACACAGGCTTTTTATATTCGATACTTCTGCTCATAGGCCCGGACCCGGCTGTCGAAGGCCGGATCCCGCTGCCGGACCGCCAGCTGGGCGGCATGGAGATTCCGGTTCCCGGCGGACAGATCCGCCACGCACTCCATGATGTTGCAGCAGTGGTCCGCCGCCCGCTCCAGGTCCGTCAGCACGTCCGACCACACGAAGCTCAGCTCCATGGCCCCCTCCCCCGGCTGCGTTTCCCGGATGCGCCGGGCCCGCAGCCGCTGCCGCAGGCCGTCGATGACCTGTTCCAGGGCCTCCACCTGCCCCAGGGCGGCGGCGTCCTCCCGGCGGAAGGCCGCCAACGCCAGGTCCGCGATCTCCTCCACCGCCTCCGTCAGCACCCGGAGCTGCCGCCGGTCCTCCGGCGGCAGCTCAATTTTCCGGTCCCGCAGCTCCTCCCCGCTTTCCAGCAGGTTCATGGCGTGATCCCCCAGCCGCTCCAGGTCGCCCATGAGCATCAGCAGCTCCGCCGCCCGGGCGCTGTCCCGGCGGGTCAGGGTCCGTCCGCCCAGCCGCACCAGAAACGTGCCCAGGGCGTCCTCCAGGCCGTCGATGCGCTCCTCCTGCCGCCGCAGCTCCCGGGCCGAGTCGGGGTGCACCTCCGTCAGGGCCTGAATCCCCCGGCGCAGGTTGTCCCGGGCCAGGTCCGCCATTTCCAGGGTCAGCTCCCGGCACCTTTCCAGGGCCGCCGCCGGAGCCGCCAGCAGACGGGGATCCGGCTCCGCGGAGGGTGTCTCCTCTCCGGGCAACAGCCGCAGCACCGCCCGCTCCAGCAGGCCCGCCGCCGGAAACAGCGCCGCCGTACACAGCAGGTTGAAGGCCGTGTGGATAACGGCCACCCCCGGCAGGGTCACGGCCCGGTCCAGAATGGCCGGAGCCGCCAGCGCCTTCACCAGCCAGAACACCCCCAGCCAGATGCCCGCCCCGGCCAGGTTGAACAGCAGATGCACCAGAGCCGCCCGCCGGGCGCTGCGGCTGGCCCCCACGGAGGACAGCATCGCCGTCACGCAGGTGCCGATGTTCTGGCCCATGACAATAGGGATGGCGGCCCCCACCGTCACCTGTCCGCTGGCGGCCAGGGCCTGCAATATCCCCACCGAGGCGGAGCTGGACTGGATCACCGCCGTCAGCACCGCCCCGGCCAGCACCCCCAGCAGGGGGCTGCCGAAGGCCGTGAACAGCTGCCGGAACCCCTCCGCCCGGGCCAGGCCCGATACAGCGGCGGTCATGATCTCCATGCCCTGCATCAGAACGGCAAAGCCCAGCAGGGCCTGGCCGGTGTCCCGGCGGCTGCCCTTTCCGGCCAGATACGCCGCAATGCCCCACAGACTCAGCAGCGGCACAAAGCCCGCCGGGCGCAGCAGCCGCCCCAGGACGCCGCCGCCCTCCAGACCTCCCAGGCTCAGCAGCCAGGGCGTCACCGTGGTGCCCACGTTGGTGCCCATGATGACCCCCACCGCCTGGCGGAGGGTCAGCATACCGGAGTTCACGAAGCCCACCACCATCACCATGGCCGCCGATGAGCTCTGCACCGCCGCCGTCACCGCCAGGCCCGTGAAAAACCCCGCCCAGCGGCTGCGAGTCATCCGCCGCAGCAGGCCCTCCAGCCGTCCCCCGGCCCGGCGCTGCAGCGCCTCCGCCATGATCTGCATGCCGAACAGAAACAGGCACAGTCCGCCCAGGGCGGTCAATCCGTCAAAAATGTCCATGCGCGCCTCCTCTCCCCTTTAGCATGCCCCGCTGCCGTCCGTCCAAATCGCAGGCATTTGTCCGTGTCGCGCGTACTTTTTGCCATTTTGTGTCGTTCGTGCAAATTACGCAGCCGCCGCCGGACAAATTTGTGGCTTTTCCCATCTTTACTTTATCTCGGTAGTGTGGTAACGTATTAGCATACTAAATCGCCCGGTGATAGGGGCCGGGGAATGGAGGAAATCATGAAAAATACCATCCGCCGCGGGCTGTGCCTGCTCCTGCTGCTGGCTATGACCGCCGCCATGGCCGCCTGCGGCCCGAAGAACACCAACACCGACGCCGACGAGAAAACCATGGTCTACGCCGTGGAGGCCGGGTCCGCCGGTGAGGAGGTGGCCAAGGAGAAGGGCTGGACCGTCAACAGTGTCCAGGATCAGGCCGCCGCCCTGATGGAGGTGGCCGCCGGTACCTCCGACGCCGCCGTCATCGACCTGCTGATGGCCGGGGCCATGATCGGGCCAGACACCAGCTATCCCGACCTGACCTATACCGACAGCCTCACCCAGGAGGAGTACGGCATCGGCTGCCGCCAGGGCTCTGACCTGGCCGACTTCATCACCTCCGTTCTGGCCGAGGCCTATCAGGACGGCACCACCCAGACCCTGGCCCGGCATTTCGGCATCCGGGAGGACCTGCTGGCGGAGATGCCCCAGACCGGCTATACCGAGGACGCCGGCGGCGACGTGGCCTATATCCAAGGCAAGGGCACCCTGGTGGTGGGCATCACGGAGTTTGCCCCCATGGACTATAAGGACGACAACGGCCAGTGGACCGGCTTTGACGCGGAGCTGGCCCGGCTGGTGGCCCAGCGCCTGGGGGTGGACGTGGAGTTCGTCATCATTGAGTGGGGCCAGAAGGTCAATGAGCTCAACAGCAAGGCCATCGACGTGGTGTGGAACGGCATGACCCTCACCGACGGCGTGCAGACCGCCATGACCTGCACCCCCGCCTACTGCCGCAACGCCCAGGTCATCGTGGTCCCCGCCGCATAAGGCCATGTTCTGGACCGTAACCCTTTCCCTGCTCCAGGGGATGCGCCAGGCCGCCGTCCTGTTTGGGCTGACGTTGGCGTTCTCCCTGCCGCTGGGCCTGCTGGTGGCCCTGGGCTCCATGAGCCGCTGCCGCCCGGTGCGGGCGTTGTTCGACGCCCTGGTGTGGGTGATCCGGGGCACGCCTCTGGTGCTGCAGCTGATCATCATTTTCTACGGCCCCGGCCTGTGGTTCGGTCACAACATCTGGGGCAGCAACCGGATGCTGGCGTGCACCGTGGCCTTTGTACTGAACTACGCCTGCTATTTCTCCGTGATCTACCGGGGCGGCATCCAGGCCGTCCCGGCGGGTCAGCGGGAGGCCGGTCAGGTGCTGGGCCTCACCCGCCGCCAGATCTTCTTCAAAATCACCCTGCTTCAGGTGGTGAAGCGGATCCTGCCTCCCATGTCCAACGAGATCATCACCCTGGTGAAGGACACGTCCCTGGCCCGAATCATCGCCATTGTGGAGCTGACCAAGGCCGGTGAGGACTATGTGAAGTTCGCCGGGATCACCTGGCCCCTGTTCTATACCGGGGTATACTATCTGCTGTTTGTGGGGCTTCTGACGCTGCTGTTCCGGTATCTGGAGCGCCGTCTGAGCTATTTCCGCTGAAAGGGGGGAGCATATGTCCTATCTGAGCGTTGCGCACCTGGAAAAATCCTTCGGCAGCACCCGGGTGCTGCGGGATGTGAGCTTCGACCTGCCGGAAGGGGAGACGCTGTCCGTCATCGGCTCCTCCGGCAGCGGGAAAACCACCCTGCTGCGGTGCCTGAACTTCCTGGAGCGGCCGGACGCCGGGGTGATCTCCCTGCGGGACCAGACCCTGCTGGACGGGTCCCGCCCCCCGGTGCGGGAGCGGGAGTTGCGGGAAAAGCGCCTGCATTTCGGTCTGGTGTTCCAGGATTTCAACCTGTTTCCACAATACACCGCCCTGGAAAACGTGACCCTGGCCAGGCGTCTTGCCAAGTTGCCCGGCGAATCGGAGGCGGACATCCGGGACCGGGGGCTGGCTCTGCTGGAGCAGATGGGCCTGTCCGACCGGGCGGGCCACTATCCCCACCAGCTCTCCGGCGGCCAGAAGCAGCGGGTGGCCATCGCCCGGGCTTTGTGCATGGAGCCGGACGTGCTGTGCTTCGACGAGCCCACCTCCGCCCTGGATCCGGAGCTTACCGGCGAGGTGCTGCGGGTCATCCGCCAGCTGGCCGACCGCCGCACCACCATGATCGTGGTGACCCACGAGATGGCCTTCGCCCGGGACGTGGCGGACCGGCTGATCTTCATGGACGGCGGCGTCATCGTGGAGCAGGGGGACCCCCGGCAGGTGATCAACCATCCCCGGATGGAGCGCACCCGCCAGTTCCTTTCCCGGTACGCCGGAGTATAAAAAACCGGACTCCGGCGCCTGCCGGAGTCCGGTTCAGCTTGTCAAAAAAGGCTTTTTTGACAAGTCTGAAATAAACGGCAAAAGGGGCTGCCTTCCGGCAGCCCCTCTGTTTGCAGGGATTCTATCAATCAGTCGACCATGGACTTCAGGTTCTCGGCGACAGTGATGGGGGCAGCGGTGGCGGCCTTCACCTGCTCGACGGTGAACTCGGGGTTAATCTCGGTCATGACCAGGCCGTTCTCGGTGACTTCCAGCACGCACATCTCGGTGATAATCTTGTTGACGCAGTGGGAAGCGGTCAGGGGCAGGCGGCACTTCTCGAAGATCTTGGGGTTGCCCTTGGCGGTGTGCTCCATGCAGACGATGCACTTGCGGGCGCCGACGCACAGGTCCATAGCGCCGCCCATGCCGGGCATCTTCTTGCCGGGGATGATCCAGTTGGCCAGGTTGCCATCAGCGTCGACCTCCAGAGCGCCCAGGAAGCAGGCGTCCACATGGCCGCCGCGGATCAGGCCGAAGTTGGAGGCGGAGTCGATGAAGCCGCCGCCGAAAGCCACGGAGGAGGGAGAACCACCGGCATCCACCACGTGGTAAGGATCGTAATTGTCATCGCCTTCCTTGGGGGACTTGCCGGCGGAGACGATACCCAGCTCAGCGTGGATGATCAGCTCCACGTCCTTGGGCAGATAGTTGGGGATCAGGGTGGGCAGGCCGATGCCCAGGTTCACGACGTCGCCGTTCTTCAGCTCTTTGGCGCAGCGCTTGGCGATAAAGCCTTTGATCTCGCTCTTTTCCATTACTTTCTTTCTCCTTCCACGATGTAGTCAACACACATACCATAGGTGTGGATGTTCTCGGGCTCGATCTCGCCCACGGGAACCAGATACTCGGTCTCGGCGATGACGGTGTCAGCGGCGGTGGCCATGACAACGTTGAAGTTGCGCATGGTGCCCTTGTACCAGCAGTTGCCGAACTCGTCGCACTTATAGGTGCCCAGCAGGGCGAAGTCAGCGTGGATGGGCTTCATCAGCAGGTAATCCTTGCCCTCGACGGTCTTGCGGCCCAGGCAGAAGGGGCTCTCCTCCACCAGGGTGTCGATGCCCACGGGGGTCAGCACGCCGCCAAGGCCAGCGCCGCCGGCGCGGACGCACTCGGCCAGGGTGCCCTGGGGCAGCAGGTTCACTTCCAGGGTGCCCTCGGTGTTCTGCTGGCCGACTTCGGGAGTCATGCCGACGTGGGTGGCGATGACGCGCTTGACCTGATGATTGTGGATCAGCTCAGCGATGCCGAAGAACTCCTCACCCTTGGGGCCCACCGCGCGGCCCATATCGTTGGCGATCAGGGTCAGGTCCTTGGTGCCCAGAGCCACCAGCTCCTTGACGATCGCTCTGGCCTGGCCGCAGGCCAGGAAGCCGCCGCACATAATGGTGGCGCCATTGGGGATCATAGCCGCTGCCTCTTTGGCAGTGATAACAGGTTTCTTTGCCATTTCAGTTCCTCCTTGTTATTTGTCGTTCTCCCAAAAAATAGAATCCCTTCTATTTTCTCACCTGTAATCATAACACTCCTGTGTGGAAAATACAAGAGATGATTGGTCGATTTTTTCACAAGCAGACAGGTTCGCCGTCAAATAACTTGGACAGTGTCCGATATGTGGCGAATTGTCTGTTTGGCAACACGACCAGACGGCCACCGGAAAAAGTGACCGTCTGGCGTGATGGTTTATTTTACTTCATGCCCCGCTTGACCATCTCGGTCACGGCGAAGGAAGCCACGTCGTCGGCATACTTGCCGGCGCCGAAGCCAGCGTCGTAGCCCAGCTCCTTGGCCAGCTCGTGTGTGATACGGGGACCGCCGCAGCAGACAACGAACTTGTCGCGCAGGCCCTCGGCCTCCAGCAACTCGATGAGGTTGGTTAGGTTCTGGATGTGCACGTCCTTCTGGGTCACCGTCTGGGACACCAGCAGCACGTCGGCGTGCAGCTCCAGGGCCTTCTTGATGAACTCCTCATTGGGCACCTGGGAACCCAGGTTGTAAGCCTCGATCATCTCGTAGCGCTCCAGGCCGTAGTGACCGGCGAAGCCCTTGCGGTTCATGATGGCGTCGATGCCCACGGTGTGGGCATCGGTGCCGGTGGATGCGCCCACCATAACGACCTTCCGGCCGATATGCTCGCGGATATAGTCGTTGGTGTCCTCCATGCTCATGACATCGGACTCCACGGTGATGACGTGGATGTCCTCATAGTTCACGGAGTGGACGCAGCTGCCGTAGACCACATAGAAGGTGAACTCCTTGTCCAGGGCGGCGTGATAGGCCACGTTGGGCTCTTCCAGGCCCATCTTCTTGGCGATCTGGCGGGCAGCTTCTTCGCCCCGCTCATCGTCCTTGACGGGCAGAGTGAAGCTGGTCTGCACCTTGCCGTCGTTCATGGTGTCGCCGTAGGGCTTCAGACGGGTCAGGTCCAGCGTGGTATCGAAATCGATCTTGTGGGTATTATACAGTCCGCTGCTCATTCTGCTGCCACCTTCCCTTTCATGACTTCAATAAAGGGATTGAAGTATTTGTCGTCCTTCACAACCACGCCGGCCAGGCCCTTGCCGCCGTCCTTGGGACGCTTCACGTCGGCGAAGATGCCCTTCTCGATGGTGGTGAACAGGCCCAGCTTCTCGATCTCCTTCAGCAGATCGGTGGCCTTGGTCAGCACCTCGTTGGCACGGTTGCGGATGATGCCGTTCTCTTTATAGGTCAGCTCGCTGCCCAGGTCCTTCATGGTGCGGAAGATGTACTGCGCATTCTCGATGGACAGGGCGCGGTCGGACATGAACGGGGTGTGGATGGCCTCGGTCATCATGCCCAGCAGGCACAGCCGCTGGTTGGTGAGGATGGTCACCATGTTGAACAGGGCATCCTGGATGTGACCGCGGAAGATGTTGCCGGTCATGAACTTCGTGGGGGGCATATACTTCAGCGGGGCGTTGGGGAAGATCTCGCGGGCCATCTGCGCCTGGGCCAGCTCATAGAGGAAGGTGTTCTCCACGGCGGGGTCCATTTCGAAGGCGTGGCCCAGACCCATCTGCTCCTCGCGCATACCGGCGTCCTTGGCAAAGGCCTCGTTCAGGAACTGGGAGGCCAGAACGGTGTGGGCGGCGGTGATGGCATCGTCGGTGGTCAGATAGTTGTCCTCACCGGTGTTGATGATGACGCCGGCATAGCCGTTGATCACGCGGGAGAAGTACTGGTCCACGATGGTGCGCTGCATGTTGATGTCGCGGAACAGGATGCCGTACAGAGCATCGTTGAGCATCACGTCCAGGCGCTCCAGAGCGCCCATGGCGGCGATCTCGGGCATGCACAGGCCGGAGCAGTAGTTGCACAGCCGGATATAGCGGTGCTGCTCCTCGCCCACCTCGTCCAGAGCCGCGCGCATCAGGCGGAAGTTCTCCTGGGTGGCATAGGTGCCGCCGAAGCCCTCGGTGGTGGCGCCGTAAGGCACATAGTCCAGCAGGGACTGGCCGGTGGTGCGGATGACGGCGATGATGTCGGCGCCCTGCTTGGCGCCGGCCTTGGCCTGGATAATATCCTCATAGATATTGCCGGTGGCCACGATGATATACAGGTAGGGGCCTTCCTTGTCGCCCCATTCCTTCAGATAGGAATTGCGCTTGGCAACGTTCTTGTTGATGCGCTCCACGGTGGCGTTGACCACGGGAGTGATGGCGGCGCGGATCTCCTCGTCGGAGTGGGCGGGAACCTTGGACAGGTCCAGCTCACCCTTGTCGATGGCCTCAGCCACGGCCTGGGGATCCTTGCCGGTTTCGATCATGGCGTTGCCGATGGCCCACGCCGCGCCCACAGGCAGGAAGGACGTTGCCATCATGTGGTCCACCACCACGTTGGGCAGGGGGACGTCCATCTCGTTGACGCCGTCGATGCCCAGCAGGCGGCAAACCGCGCGCTCCACGGTGACCGTGGTGTGCTGGTCAATGAACCGCTGGGTGTCCTCTGCCACATGGGCAGCGGACTGGCGGGCCTGGTTGACCAGCTCTAAGTTCAAGCCGAGTTTGCTTTCCATAGTTTTACCTCTTATTTCTTCACGTGACGCTCGTTGCGCAGCAGCTTGGTGGGCTCCAGATAGCGCTGCTTGGTGCCCTCAGCGACCCAGGCCACGCCGGTCTTCTCCGCCTTCTTCTTGCCGGTGCAGACGTCGCAGTGGCAGTTCTGGACATAGTGCTCAGGCTGAGTATAGGAGGTGATGACGCCCTCGAAGTTGCGCAGGATGACCTTGCGGGGGGTCTCGGAGATCAGGTAGTTGGGCATAACGGGGGTCTTGCCGCCGCCGCCGGGGGCGTCCACCACGAAGGTGGGGATGCAGTAGCCGGAGGTGTGGCCGCGCAGGGCTTCCATGATCTCGATGCCCTTGGACACGGGGGTGCGGAAGTGGCTCAGGCCCAGGGAGGGATCGCAGGCATAGATGTAGTAAGGACGCACGCGCATCTTCACCAGGCCATGGACCAGCTCCATCATCACGTGGGAGCAGTCGTTGACGCCGGCCAGCAGCACGGACTGGTTGCCCAGAGGAATACCGGCATCAGCCAGCATGGCGCAGGCCTTGGCGGCCTCATCGGTGAACTCCTTGGGGGTGTTGAAGTGGGTGTTCAGCCAGATGGGATGATACTTACGCAGCATGGCGCACAGCTCCGGGGTGATACGCTGGGGGCACACCACGGGGGTGCGGGAGCCCAGACGGACGATCTCCACGTGGGGGATGGCCCGCAGGCGCTTGATGATGTACTCCAGGTTCTCATCGGAGACCATCAGACAGTCACCGCCGGACAGCAGGACGTCGCGGACCTCGGGATGAGCGGCCACATAGTCGATGCACTTGTCGATCTGGGCCATGGGCACTTCGCAGTCGTTCTGACCGGCGAAACGGCGGCGGGTGCAGTGACGGCAGTACATGGAGCACTGGTCGGTGATCAGCAGCAGCACCCGGTCAGGATAGCGGTGGGTCAGGCCGGGGGTGGGGGAGTCGGTATCCTCGTGCAGGGGATCGGCGTCCTCATAGTCGGCATACTCCAGCTCCTCGGCCCGGGGGATGGCCATCTTGCGGATGGGATCAAAGGGATCGTCCAGATCGATCAGGGACAGATAGTAGGGGGTCACGGCCATGCGCAGCTTGCCCAGGGTCTTGCGGACACCCTCCTCCTCGTCGGGGGTCAGGTTCATGTACTTCTTCAGATCCTCAACCGTCTCGGCGCGGTTGGCAACCTGCCAATGCCAGTCATTCCACAGATTTTCGGGGACATCGGCGAACAGACCATTGCGAGTCTTCATATTTAAGTCTCCTTAATAAAAATGGATTCCAAAAGATGGATAGGGCGAGGGCAGGGAGGCCAGAGACCCGGCCGCCCTGCACTCGCGTAACTTCGTTTAGCAGTACTTCTCGTCGAACAGCTTGCGCAGCTTGGGGTTCTCACGCAGCACGTCCAGGGTGATCTGGGCATGGTTCTTGGTGTAGCCATTGCCGATGATCATGGTGACGTCCTTGCCGATACCCTCGGCGCCCAGGGCAGCCTTGGTGAAGGAGGTAGCCATGGAGAAGAAGTACACCAGGCCGTCATCGTGGACGGGCAGGATGGCGGACATCTCGCAGGACTCAATGTTCACGCAGCAGATGGACAGATCGTACTCCTTGCCGTCGTTGGCAGCCAGAGCAGCCTCCATAACCTCAACGGGCTTGGTGCAGTCGGCCACGATCACATCGGTGTAAACGCCCAGCTCCAGCAGACCGGGAACCTGCTTGGGATTGCGGACCACGCCCACGACCTTGCCGTTGGGGCCGACCTTCTTCATAGCTTCCCAGCCGCACAGAACGCCGGACTTGCCGTTGGCGCCCAGGATCAGGACGCTGTCGCCCTCCTTGGGCAGCTTGCGGGCCTGGGCGGGAGCACCGGCCACGTCCAGGGCGGCCAGGGCCAGAGGCTCGGACATATCCTCGGGCATCTTGGCATACAGGGCGGACTCGAACAGGATAGCCTTACCCACGATGTCCACGCGGTCGATATCCTTGTGGATAGCCAGGATCTTCTCGATCTTCAGGGGGGTCATGGACAGGGACACCAGGGAGACGATCTTGTCGCCTTCCTTCAGGTCGAAGCCGGGCTTGTTCTTCAGGTCCTCGCCGATGTGAGCGACGACGCCCTTGAACATACCGCCGGAACCGGTGACGGGATTCTGCTGCTTGCCGCGCTCAGCGACGATGCCCAGGATCATTTCGCCGATCTTCTTCTCGTCGCCGCCGCAGGCGTCGGAGATCTGGGTGAAAGAAGCGGAGTCGATGTTCAGGGAGGTGACGTCGCAGACGATCTCGTTGGAATAGACCTTGGACATGTCGTTGTCGACCTTCCAAGCAGCCTGGGTCAGAACGCCCTTGGGCTCGATAACGCGATGGGTACCGTACTTGTTGCCTTTCAGTTCAGCCATTGTAAAAATCCTCCTAATATATTTCTCTTAATTGTTTGTCGGGTTACTGCAGGGGCTTGAGGCTCAGGATCTCGCGGGCCTCGGCGGGGTTGGCGATCTCGCGGCCCAGCTCCTTGGCGATGCGGACCACCTTGGCCACCAGCTCGCCGTTGGACGCGGCCTTCTGGCCCTTGCCCAGATAGATGTTGTCCTCGAAGCCAACGCGGACGTTGCCGCCCATGGCGATGGCAGCGGCCGCCATGGTCCAGGCGGCCCGGCCCACGCCGGACACGGTCCAGGTGGAACCGGCAGGGATCTTGCTGGCGAAGAAAGCCAGGTTCTCCACGGTGGCGGGGGTGCAGCCGTGGACGCCCAGGACGAAGTTGAACTGCATGGGATGGGCAGGCACCTCACCCTTCTTGGCCATGCCAAGGATGGTGTCGATGTGGCCCAGCTCGAAGCACTCGTACTCGGGCTTGATGTTGTTTTCCAGCATGCGCTTGCCGAAGGCGCGCATGGTGGGCATGGTGTTGTCGAACACCTCGTCGCCGAAGTTGCAGGTGCCGCAGTCCAGCGTGGCCATCTCGGGGAACAGCTCGGTGGGCTGCAGACGCTCCTCGGGGGACATACCGGTGGCGCCGCCGGTGGAGGGGATCATGATGACGTCGGGCAGCTCCTTGCGGATGGCGTCCATGACCACCCGGAAGCGCTCGCGGTCCTGGGTGGGGGTGCCGTCGTCCTCGCGGACATGGATGTGCAGAATGGCGGCGCCGGCCTCGTAGGCGGACTTGGCCTCGCGGACCATCTCCTCCACGGTGTAGGGCACGGCGGGATTCTGCGCCTTGGTGACCTCGGCGCCGCAGATAGCGGCGGTAATGATCAGCTTTTCCATTTCTGCCGCTCCCTTACTTCTCGATCTTCTTGCGCTGGCAGTCCTTGGGAGTCACGCAGGTGCCGTGGGCGCGGCAGACCACGATGGGCTCTTCCAGAACGTCGGCAGCGGAAGCGCTGATGTCGGGACGGGACACGATGACCTTGCGGGCCTCGAACTTCATGGTGCGGGAGGTGTTGCCGACCTTCTCGATCTCGCCATAAGCCTCGATGTAGTCGCCGGCGTACACGGGAGCCAGGAACTCCACGTTATCATAGGCACAGAACAGGCCCTCGTCGCCGTCGCACTTGATCAGCAGCTCGGTGGCCACGTCGCCGAACAGGTGCACCATGTGTGCGCCGTCCACCAGGTTTCCGCCGTAATGAGCATCCTTGGCGCTCATACGCAGACGCAGCAGAGAAGTCATCTTTTCCATAAGTATTTTCCTCCTTCAGATTTTTGGGATCGCCTTCAACAGAAGCCGTGCTGCAAACAGGCCTTCCTTCTCTCCGGCGCTCCTTCGGGCATAAAAAGAGCGCTATCGGTCAAGGTCATTGACCAATAGCGCTCCATGTTACAAACACGATAACATGACAGTAACGCCGCTTACGCAGACGTCCCCAAGGGCAAGGTCACAGACCGGCATTGTCCTTTCGGCGGGCGGCCCCTTCCTGCTCCGGTTATACCGGATGTCTGTCCCCTGCGAAGCAGTACCCTGTCTCCCGCGCCTCTATTGATTGTAGTATGAACTTCTGTTGCACCCATTATATCGCGATGGCCTCGAATTTGTCAATAGAATTTGTGACAGAAATCACAATAACTTTTTTGCACATCTGACAAAATTTCGCACTCCGTTTCTCCTGAATAAACGCCGGGGGCGACAGAACGCACAGGGGGAAATGTCCGCCGTGCGCGGACATTTCCCCCTGTGAAGGCATCAATAGCTCTGTTCGATTTTCTCCAGAATCTCCGGCTTCAGCGACAGCATCCGGCAGATGTTCAGGGCGTCCCGGGGGCAGTCGGACCGGCCCTCCACCCGGTACAGGCCATAGTTCATGTGCCGGGCGATAACGGCCACGCCGTCCTCGTTGGTGGCGGCCAGCTCCCGGCGGATCTGCTCGGGGTCCACGTCCCGCAGGCCGATGATCTGGTAGTGGATGCGGGCGTGCTCGGCCACCTTGTCATAGTGGGTGGTCAGCAGGGAGATGGCGTTGACGTCGTTGAGATACCGGGTCACCGCCTGGACAATGATGGCGCCCTCGTCGGGGTTGGTGCCCCGGGCGAACTCGTCCAGCAGGAACAGGGAATAGCCCTGCTCCACCTCCGCCAGGGCCTTCTGGAACTGGACGATCTCGCTGCCGAAGCCGGACAGGCCCGACTGGATGGACTGCAGATCGTCAAACAGCATATGCACGCTCCAGAACAGGGGCATCCGGGCGCTTTTGGCGCAGACCAGGAAGCCCGCCTGCAGCAGCAGCACATTCAGGGCCACGGTTTTCATGGCCACGGACTTGCCGCCCATGTTGGCGCCGGTGATCACCGCCGCTCCCCGGTCCAGGGAGATGGACACCGGCACAAAGGCCCGGCCCTGCTCCTGCAGCAGGTCGCACAGCTCCGGGTTGATCATATCCGTCAGCTCCAGGGCGGTGTCGGTCAGTTCCGGCCGGACGCCGCCGAACCGGTGGGCAAACAAGGCCTTCTGGATCAGGAAGTCCAGCCGTCCGGCGGTGTCGGCATCGGCCATCAGGTCGTCGGCCATGGGGGCCAGAGCCGCGCCCATGGAGCGGCGGACCTTCATCTCCTCGCTGTCCTCCTCGGCGCAGATGCGTACCCGCTTCTGCCGCAGGTCGTCCTTCTCCGCATCGGTCTGGGCCCGGTACAGCTGCTCCTCCACCTGCTTTTTGGCGGAGCGGATCTCCCGGAGTCTGGGGGTGGCGGCATCGGGAATGTAAAAGCCCCGGCTGCGGGTGTTTTCCGGGTCCAGGATGGCCAGGGCCGCCGCCGGATCGTGGAAGGCAAGGCCCGTCAGGCCCGCCGTGTCCCGCAGCTTTTCAAACAGGGGGCGCAGGGTCTCCAGCCGCTGGAGATAGCCCTTCAGCTCGAACAGCTCCACATGGTCCGGCACCTCCAGCTCCCGGCACCGGCGCAGGGAGCCCCGGATGTCCTTCATCTGGCACAGCACCACGCAGATCTGGTCATACAGGTCCTTCAGGTCCCCGGCGTGGGCGGCGGCCCGCTCCACGTTGCGCAGCTCCTGCTCCAGCTCCTCCCGCTCGTCCGGGGTATAGTACCGCAGGCGGCGGATGCGCTCCTGGCCAAAGGGGCTGCACCCATGGAGACTCTCCAGAATATACTGCAGGCCGATTTTTTCTCTTTCCTCGAAACGGATCTCGATCATGCCAGCTCCTCCTTTACATTGATCACCGGTACGTCCACGGCCTCCTTCATCCGGGCCATGAACTCGTCCTTGTCGAATTTCCACCCGTAGGCGGACACGGGGTTGATGGTGACGCACAGGGTCCGGGCGGCCTCGGCGGTTTCCAGCCGCACCTGGCGGGTCCGGAGCTTATCCAGGGTATCCGGCGTCAGCAGCACCCGGCTGGGGTCCTTGACCACCAGGCGGCCGCCCCGCAGCACGCCGCTGCGCAGCAGGGGCACCACCATGGAGTCCGTCAGCGCCCCGGGGGCCAGGGCCTCGCCGTGCTCCTTCAGGCACTTTTCCAGGCCCTCCTCCGCCTCCGGCGGCAGAGTCTCCGCCTTGGGCAGGTTCATGATGCGATAGATGTTGGCGGTGTCCGCCACCACCTTTTCCATGCTCATGTGATAGGACGCGCCGGTGCACAGCACCACGCCCTCGGCCACCGCCCGGGCTCCCAGGGATTTCCGGCCCAGTGCCCCGTCGATGATGGACTTGTCCGCCCCCAGCTCAAAAAACATCCGGGACACCTCCCGCAGCTGGCTGGTGATGGACGGCCCCGCCAGCTGGACGTTTCCGGCGCTGCGGGCCCGGAGGATCACCACCTCGCCCAGAGGCGTGGGGATGCCGGTGGTGGCCAGGATCTCCGTGGTCACATCGCCCAGCCGCAGCATATCCCGGGCCGTGGCGATCAGCGTTCCCTCCCGGACGAAGATGCCGGGCTTCTCCGTGCCCGTCACCACGTCGGTGGACTCGCCGTCCCGGCCGATGGACGTCAGCCCCAGGGTCCCCCGGAGCCGGTCATGGTGCAGCATCCAGTTGAGCATGGTGGTTTTTCCCGCGTTTTTGCACATGCCCACAATGGACATGGTTTTCACGCCGTTCAATATCTCAAGCAGCTGTGAGGACATATGATTCCCTCCCGGTGTAAGTCAATCTAAAATCATATTATAGCGTATATTTTGTCAAAAGAAAAGGGGTGATTTTTTCCCGGCAGAAATGACCGGAATCGGTCTTGCAAAACCGGGAAAACTTGGGTATAATAGTTTGGATAAACTGCGGTATTATGCCGCCAGAGCTAAAGAGGAACAACAAATGAGCACCATCATCACCTCCGTGGACCGGCACAGCCCGGCGGAGCGGGCCGGAATCGCCGCCGGGGAGCAGCTGCTGACCATCAACGGCCACGAGATCATCGACGTGCTGGACTATCGCTTTTACGGCTACGATACCGACTGCCGCCTGGAGCTGCGGGAGCCCTCCGGCGCCGTGCGGACCGTGTCCCTGCGCAAGCCCGAGGGCCGGGACCTGGGCCTGAATTTCGACACCGTTCTGATGGACGAAATGCGCTCCTGCGCCAACCACTGCATCTTCTGCTTCGTGGACCAGATGCCCCCCGGTATGCGCAAGACCCTGTATTTCAAGGACGACGACGCCCGGCTGAGCTTTCTGCAGGGCAACTATATCACCCTGACCAACCTGACGGACCGGGAGGCCCAGCGGATCATCGACCTGCGCATCAGCCCCATCAACGTCTCCGTCCACACCACGGACCCCCAGCTCCACTGCACCATGCTGGGGAATAAGAACGCCCTGCGGTCCCTGGACTACATCCGGGCCTTCTGCAAGGCGGGAATCGTGATGAACGGGCAGATCGTGGTGTGCCCCGGCTGGAACGACGGGGACCAGCTGCGCCGGACCCTCCGGGACCTGACGGAGATGCAGTTTTCCAGCTGCTCTCTGGTGCCGGTGGGCATCACCAAATACCGCCAGGGCCTGGCTAAGCTCCGGCCGGTGGACGCGGCCACCGCCGCCGAGATCATCGACATCGCCGACGAATACGGCCGGGAGAACCTCCGCCGCTTCGGCACCCGGCGCTTCTTCTGCGCCGACGAGCTGTATCTGCGGGCGGGCCGTCCCCTGCCCCAGGCAGAGTATTACGAGGGCTACCGTCAGCTGGAAAACGGCGTGGGCCTGATGCGCTCCCTGGAGGACGATTTCCTGGCGGGACTGGCCACGGTGGACGTGCCTGCGCGCTTCTCCCCTTTCACCATTGCCACCGGCACGGCGGCGGCCCCGTTTCTCCGGGGCCTGGTGCAGCGGGCCATGGGGGACTATCCCGGCCTGCGGGGCCAGGTCATCGCCGTGGAAAACGACTTCTTCGGCCACACCATCGACGTGGCGGGCCTGCTTACCGGGCAGGATATCTCCGCCCAGCTGCGGGGCCGGGACCTGGGGGACCGGGTGCTGATCCCCATCCACATGATGCGCCATGGCGAAACCGTGTTTCTGGACGACTACACCGTGGAGCGTCTGAGCCGGGAGCTGGGCGTTCCCGTCCAGGTGGTGGACGAGGACGGCTTCGCCCTGGTGGACGCCATGTTCGCGGCGGAATGACCGCCGCATCCAAATAGAAGGAGGTAAACCCCTATGTCCAAGCCCCTGATTGCTATCGTGGGCCGGCCCAACGTGGGCAAGTCCATGCTGTTCAACAAGATCATCGGGCGGCGTCTTTCCATTGTGGAGGACACCCCCGGCGTCACCCGGGACCGCATTTACGGTGAATCCGACTGGAACGGCCGCAAGTTCACCCTGGTGGACACCGGCGGCATCGAGCCCAACACCGACAACCAGATCCTGGCCTTCATGCGCCAGCAGGCCCAGATCGCCATCGACAACGCCACGGTCATCGTCCTGGTGACGGACATCAAAACCGGCATGACCGCCGCCGACCAGGAGGTAGCGGGAATGCTGCAGCGGTCCAAGAAGCCCATTGTCCTGGCAGTGAACAAGATGGACTCCACCGGCCCCGCCGACCCGGAGTTCTATGAGTTTTACAACCTGGGTCTGGGCGACCCCATCGCCGTGTCCGCCGTCCACGGCCACGGCACCGGCGACCTGCTGGACGCCTGCCTGCAATACTTCCCCCCGGAGACCGACGAGGAGGAGGACAGCGACGTGATCCAGGTGGCCATCATCGGCAAGCCCAACGTGGGCAAGTCCAGCCTCACCAACCGGATCCTGGGGGAGCAGCGGGTCATCGTCAGCGATGTGGCCGGCACCACCCGGGACGCCATCGACAGCTATTTTGAAAATGCTACCGGCAAGTATAACTTCATCGACACCGCCGGTATGCGCAAAAAGTCCAAGGTGGACGACGCCATCGAGAAATACAGCGTCCTGCGGGCCACCATGGCCATCGAGCGCAGCGACGTGTGCCTCATTATGATCGACGCCCAGGACGGCGTTACCGAGCAGGACACCAAGGTGGCGGGCCTGGCCCACGAGGCCGGAAAGGCCTGCATCATCGTGGTGAACAAGTGGGACCTGGTGGAAAAGGACGGCAAGACCATGGACCGTATGCGGGAGGACATCCGCCGGGACCTGAGCTATATGCCCTACGCCCCCATCGTGTTCATCTCCGCCATGACCGGCCAGCGGGTCAGCCGCCTGTTTGAGCTGATCAACTACGTCCGGGAGCAGGCCTCCATGCGCATCACCACCGGTATGCTCAACTCTGTTCTGGCCGATGCCCAGACCCGGGTCCAGCCCCCCACGGACAAGGGCCGCCGGCTGAAGATCTACTACATGACCCAGGTGGGCATCCGGCCGCCCCACTTCGTGGTGTTCTGCAACGACAAGAAGCTCTTCCACTTCTCCTATCGCCGGTATCTGGAAAACCAGATCCGCAGTGTGTTCGGCCTAGAGGGCACCCCCATCATCATGACCGTGCGCCAGAAGGGCGAGGAGGATAGCTGAGTTGTCTGTGGTATTTACTGTGGCCCTGACGCTGCTGGTGTCGTATCTGCTGGGCTGCTTCAACGGGTCGGTGATGACCTCCCACTTCATCATCCGGGACGATGTACGCCAGCACGGCAGCGGCAACGCGGGCCTGACCAATTTCTACCGGACCTACGGCGCACGGTACGCCCTGTGCGTCATCGTCTGCGACATGGGGAAAACCGTTCTGGCCTGTCTCATCGGCGGATACCTGATGCACTGGGTGGTGGGCGACTGGACCCTGGGCCTGCTGATCGCAGGCATCGGCTGCGAGCTGGGCCATATGTTCCCGGTGTTCTTCGGCCTGCGGGGCGGCAAGGGCATCCTCTCCGGCGGCGTGCTGGTGCTGCTGCTGGACTGGCGGGTGGCCCTGATCGCCTGGGGCCTGTTTGCGGTGCTGTGGCTGACCACCCGGTATGTGTCCCTGGGCTCCATCGCCGCCACGGCCAGCATGCCGGTGTCGGTGTTCCTTCTGATGGGCCATAACTGGCTGTATACCGCCCTGTCGGCGGCGGTGGCGGCTCTTGTGATCTGGTGCCACCGGGGCAACATCCAGCGGCTGCTGTCCGGCACCGAAAAGAAGTTTCATTGGCACGTCGACGCCCCGGCCGGGGGCGAGGACGGCCCGCAAGCATAAGAAGAAAGAGAGAGAGCATTCGTATGAAAAACAATCAGCTTCGCCAGGTGGTATTTCCCATTCTGGCGGCCTTTATCTGGGGCACGGCCTTTGTGGCCCAGGACGTCTGCGCCGACGCCATGGGCGCGTTTACCTTCAACGGCACCCGGTATTACATCGCCGTGCTGTCCCTGCTGGTGGTTCTGGCCGTCTCAAGCGGCTTCAGGAAGGACCGGCCCCAGATCTCCCCTGCGGAGAAGAAGGCCCAGCGCAGGCAGCTGTGGCTGGGCGGCTTCTGCTGCGGCACAGTGCTGGCCATTGCCTCCAACTTCCAGCAGGCAGGCCTTGTGGCCGGTACCGACGGCGGCAAGGCCGGGTTCATCACCGCTCTGTATGTGGTGCTGGTGCCGGTGTTCGGCCTGTTCTTCCGGCGGAGGGTCAGCCTGCCGGTGTGGATCGCCGTGGCCCTGTCCGTGGGCGCTCTGTACCTGCTGTGTATCAAGGGCAGCTTCTCCCTGGCCCCCGGCGACCTGCTGGTGCTGGTATGTGCCATATGCTTTTCCGTACATATCCTGGTGATCGACCATTTCACCGCCACCTGTGACGGTGTGAAGCTCAGCTGCCTGCAATTCCTGTTTGCCGGCACCTGGTCCACCATTCTGGCCCTGTTTTTCGACACCATCAGCCTCCAGGTGCTGCTGGACTGCATCTGGCCCCTGCTGTATGTGGGCGTGTTCTCCTGCGGCGTGGGCTACACCCTGCAGATCCTGGCTCAGAAGGGCTCCAATCCCACGGTGGTCACCATTCTGCTGAGCCTGGAGAGCGTGTTCGCCGTCATCGCCGGTGCCGTTGTCCTGCACCAGCAGATGACCGGCCGGGAATATCTGGGCTGCGTGCTGATGTTCGCGGCGGTGGTCCTGGCCCAGCTTCCCATGCCCCAGAAAAAGGAAGCCAAAGCCGAATAAACCGAACCCATAACAAAACTGACGCTGCTGCCGCGGCGTCAGTTTTTTATTCTCCGGTGCTTCCCATACACAGGAATTCCTCCGGCCCCTCCCATTTCTTCGCAAAAACGTAGTGCCCTCACACTATTGACATCAGGGACAGGGTCCGATAAAATGAGAATGCCATATCGACACAGCGCTGAAAGGAGGTGCCGCTATGCTGACGGTGCTGAATTCCTCCCACGACCCGTTTTACAACCAGGCGTTTGAGGAGTATGTGTTCGAGCATTTCCGCGAGGGTGAGATATTCCTGCTGTGGCAGAACGACCCCGCCGTGATCGTGGGCAGTTATCAGAACATCTGCCGGGAGGTTCACGTGGAGCGTCTGCGGCAGCTGGGGATCCCGGTGATCCGGCGCATCACCGGCGGCGGCACGGTATACCACGACCTTGGGAATCTGAACTATACATACATTTCCGACGGCGGGGCCGCGATAGACTACGACCAGTGCCTGGGACCTATCCTGGCGGCGCTGAACGACATCGGCGTTCCGGCCCGGAAAAACCGGACCTGTGACATTGCCATCGGCGGCGGAAAGATCTCCGGCAGCGCCCAGCGGATGACAAAGGGGCGGCTGCTGCACCACGGCACCCTGCTGTTTTCCTCCGACCTCGGCGTGCTGGACCGGATCACCACCCACCGGAAAAACGACTGCTTCCAGAGCAAGGGGACCCAATCCGCCATCTGCACCGTCACCAATATCCGGGAGCACCTGGCCCGGCCCATGACCATTGAGGAGTTCCGGGAGCGGCTTCTGGACCGGATGGTGCCCCCCGGCAGCCCGCGCCTGACGCTGACGCCGGAACAGGAGGCGGAGGTCTGCCGCCTGCGGGACGAGAAATACCGTTCCTGGGAGTGGACCTGGGGCAAGACCCCGGCCTTTGCCTATGAAAAAACCGGCGTGTTCGCAGGGGCGCCCATCCGGGTGGCCTACCAGGCCAAACGCGGCATTGTATCCGGTGTAACGGTGGACTGTCCCCTGCTGGACGGAGGCCTGGCTGCCGCACTGCTGGAGGGCGGACGGCTGGACCCGGAGCGCTTTTCCTCGGTCTGTCTCCGGGTGGCCCCGGATCGGGCCGATGAACTGATGGACTGGCTGATGTAGCCGGATATTCTGCGAGAAAGGGAGATTTTTATCATGGAGAAAAATATTGTCATGCCCCGGCTGCGGCCGGAGATGGAAAAGGGCGTTCTGTGCGCCTGGCTGAAGGAGGAGGGCGAGCCCGTTTCCGCCGGTGAGCCCCTGTTCGAAATCGAGACGGACAAGGTGGTCAACCAGATCGAGGCCACCCAGGACGGCGTGCTGAAAAAGCAGCTGATCGAGGAGGGCGACACGGTGGACGTGGAAACGCCGGTGGCCATTCTGGAAACGGAGTGAGGGCCGGCATGGAGAGAAAACCCGATTGGCTGAAGGTCCGCTATAACCAGGAGGCCGTGGATGAAGTGGCGGAGCTGATGCGGGACCTGAAGCTCAACACCGTGTGCAAGGAGGCCAACTGTCCCAACCTGGGGGAGTGCTACCGGAAGCGCACCGCCACGTTTATGATCCTGGGAAGCATCTGCACCCGGAACTGCCGGTTCTGCAACGTCACCACCGGACGGCCCCTGCCGCCGGACCCGGAGGAGCCCGAGAACATCGCCCGGGCGGCCCGGCGGCTGAATCTGCGGCATGTGGTCCTCACCTGTTCCACCCGGGACGACCTGCCGGACGGCGGGGCGGAGCAGTTTGCCAAATGCATCCGGGCCATCCGGGCCGCATGTCCCGGCACCACCGTGGAGGCGCTGATTTCCGATATGAAGGGAAACACGGATGCCCTGGACACGGTGATTGCCGCCCATCCGGAGGTGCTGAACCACAATGTGGAGACGGTGCGGGAGCTGCAAAGCGCCGTGCGGCCCCAGGCCCGGTATGAGCGGTCCCTGGAGGTGCTGCGGTACTGCAAGGAGCAGGATCCCACCCTGCTGACCAAAACCGGCTTCATGGTGGGGCTGGGGGAGACGGAGGAGCAGATCAGCCGTCTCATGGACGACATTCTGGAGACAGGCTGCGACATTCTCACCATCGGCCAGTATCTTCAGCCCACGCCGCAGCATTACCCCCTGGCCCGGTATGCCACGCCGGAGGATTTCGCCCGGTGGAAGGAGCTGGCGTTGGCTAAGGGCTTCCGCCATGTGGCCTCCGCGCCTCTGGCCCGCAGCTCCTATAAGGCCTGGGAGGCCCTGGAGGACGTGCATGATCTATATTGAGACCGGCTCCACGGATGTTTACTACAACTTCGGCCTTGAGAACTACTTCACGGTGGAAAAGCGCCTGCCGGACACGGTGTTTCTGTTCTGGCGCACCACGCCCACGCTGATGGTGGGCAAATACCAGAACGTGCTGGAGGAGATCAACAAGCCCTATGCCGACGCCCACGGCATCCACCTGGTGCGGCGGATGAGCGGCGGCGGCACCATCTATACGGACCTGGGCGGCTGGCAGTTTTCCTTCATCCAGCACCGGGAGGCCGGGGAGATCGAGTTCGGCCAATACATCGCCCCGGTGATCGGCGCACTGGAAGAGATGGGAGTCACCGCCGCCTTCAACGGCCGCAACGACCTGACCATCGACGGCCGGAAGTTTTCCGGCAACGCCCAGTACCGGCTGGGAGACTGCATCGTGCACCACGGCTCCCTGCTGTTTGACACGGATATCCGGCAGATGGCGGAGGCCACCACGCCGGACAGCTACAAGATCACCTCCAAGAGCATCAAATCCGTCCGGGACCGGGTCACCAACATCTCCGACCATCTGCCCCAGCCCATGGACCCGGAGACCTTCAAGGAGACCATGGTGCGCCATATCATGAACGGCAGCACCGCCGTCTACACCGTCACGCCGGAGGACGACGCCCGCATCCGGGAGCTGGCCCGGGAAAAATTCAACAGCTGGGACCGTATCTTCGGCGCGGACCCCCAATTCAACATTGAGCGCACCGGCCGCTTTGCAGGGGGAAAAATTCAATTTAAAATCGAGGTCCGGAAGGGTATCATCCGCAGCGCCTCGGTTTACGGCGACTTTTTTTCCACTCTGGACGCGGAAGCAATTTGCTCCGTGCTGCCAGGCTGCCGTTATGAGCGCGGCGCTGTGCTGGCGGCGCTTGAGCCCCTTGGCGGGGCCGTGTACCGCATCACGCCGGAGGAAATGGCCCGGACGATTGTGGACTGACCAAGAAAGCCGCAGCCACCCCCCTCAGAGCTCCATAATAAAACTGACGCTGCGGCAGCAGCGTCAGTTTTATTATGCGTATATGGTTACAGGTTCTTCTCGTAGGACTCGATCATCTTCTTGACCATCTGGCCGCCCACGGAACCGGCCTCGCGGGAGGTCAGGTCGCCGTTGTAGCCTTCCTTCAGGTTGACGCCCACCTCTTGCGGTGTGTATTCACCTCAAAGAATTGGTGTTTTTCACTACTTAGAAACACAAAATGCGAATAAGAGACGAATTATGAGATAAAATGGATATTTGGTCGGAATCACTCATTTACATCGCAGACAATCAAAAGGTAGTCTTCACATACGGCGGTTTGTACTAACAATGTGTTGACATTTTCTGCTGCTGTGGGTATACTAAAGAAAAAGGAGGTCTGAGCTATGCAAGGTTCAAGTATCAATGTAGCTTCTGCGCCCAAAACGGCGATGTTTCAGATGCGTATTAACCCGGAGATCAAGCGAGAGGCTGAGGATGTTTTTTCTGCCTATGGACTGAGCTTGACGGATGCGTTTAATATTTTTTTACAGCAATCGCTGAACAGCAACGGCTTTCCATTTCTGCTGTCCCCCGAAAACGCAGAGTACATGAAGTCAAAGGCTGCGGCTCAGCTTATGGCGGAGATCGACAAGGGCTGGAAATCTGCGGAAGAAGGGGGCTGGCTCACGCTGGAGGAAGTGGAGTCCCAGCTTGGGCTGACGGATGTATAAACTGAAAATTACACCGGCAGCAGCCAGTGATTTGGCAGAGATCAGTGCGTATATTTCGATGCAGCTGCATAACCCACAGGCGGCGCGACGCATTGCGAAGAACATCACACATGATTTGCGGCTTCTACAGCAGAATCCGCATTTAGGATTTTCCGTCTCGGCCAAAATTGGTAAAGAAACTAACCTGCGGGCACTGCTCAGCGGAAATTATTTTCTGTTCTACCGCATTGAGAATGAGGCGATACAGGTTTCCCGCGTTTTGGACGGACGGCAGGATTATCTGCGGGTCTTATTTGGAACTGCGGAAGAAAAGTGAATTTAGCAAATAAAGCACTTCCTATTTGTAATGGGAGATGCTTTTATTTTGAGAATTAAAGGACACCATGCATGAGAAACCTTTTCTTGCTATCATCTGCGTCGGAATGTATCCACATTTTGACCAAGCCCGTAATTGCTTCGTTGGCGGTGATTTGCACGTTTGCAGAACTATGGCATGTAAAATACAATGAAGCTGGAAGGGAGGAAAATGCAGCGATGATGAGAAAAATCAAATTATACTATACAGAGAGCGAGGCGAAGATTATTCTGCGGAGTCTCATCCGCCTTAAAAATGAGTTGATTCGCCAAGGACGCTATGCCGACATCGTGGACGAGGTTATCTTGCTTCTGGTAGATGCAAAAATCAAACGGGTCCGTGTCTGAAAACTACATAGGAGAAGCCACACAGTTTTTACGTTCAAAACTGTGTGGCTTTTTGCCCAAACGCATTACATAGCCGTCCAATTTTTCGGGCGGCTAAATTTACGAAAAGGAGGAATCCCAAATGGCAAATTGCAAAGTGATCGCTGTCGCCAACCAAAAGGGCGGCGTCGGCAAAAGCACCAGTGTCTATTGCATCGGTGCGGGGCTGGCTATGGACGGCAGGAAGGTCCTGCTTGTGGATGTTGACCCGCAGGGTGATCTCACCAAGATGCTCGGTCAGCGCAAGCCCCATGAGCTGACTCATACC
>NZ_JAJEPW010000020.1:0-53582 GCF_020687045.1 Brotocaccenecus cirricatena | reverse complement strand
CAGCCCATCGGAACACACTCTCTCCGCGCAAAGTGTTTTTTGCGACGTACACGCCGCCGCAAAAAACGGATTGCACTTGATTCACGGCCTGCGGGCCGTGAACTCTGCGAGGCTTTTTAACTTTGCTTTGTTGGAGACTGATTTTTCGGGAAAACCGGGAAAAAATCCCGTCTGGCTCTTGCAATAGCGCCTATTATCGTGTAAAATAATAGAGCTGTATAGGCAAATTTTTGAATACGAGGAAATACTCCCGCTGAGGATTATTTTCTCATGACATGGGAGGATACACATATGGCAACCATTACCGCCGGCGATTTCCGTAACGGTAAGACCTTTGAAATGGACGGCAAGATCATGCAGGTCGTGGAATTCCAGCACGTCAAGCCCGGCAAGGGCGCGGCCTTCGTGCGCACCAAGATGAAGAACATCGTCACCGGCGCCGTCACCGAAACTTCCTTCAACCCCACCGCAAAGTTCGAGGAAGCCTTCGTGGAGCGCAAGGACATGGCTTACAGCTATAACGACGGCGACCTGTATTACTTCATGGACCAGGAGACCTTCGACATGGTGCCCCTGGGCAAGGACCTGCTGGGAGACGCCTTCCGCTTCATCACCGAGAACACCGTGTGCAAGGTGCTGAGCTATAAGGGCAGCGTGTTCGGCCTGGAGTGCCCCAACTTCATGGACCTGGAGGTCACCGAGACCGAGCCGGGCCTGGCCGGCAACACCGCCACCAACACCCTGAAGCCCGCCACCGTGGAGACCGGCGCCGAGGTGAAGGTGCCCCTGTTTATCAACATTGGCGACAAGATTACCATCGACACCCGCACCGGCGAGTATCTGGGCCGCGCCAAGTAAGGACTGCGGTTTTCCCACCACCACCCATATCAGGAAAGGAGCATGAACATGGAAATTTCTGAGAAGGTAGCTTATCTGAAGGGCCTGGCCGAGGGCCTGGCGCTGGACACCGACACCAAGGAGGGCAAGCTCATCGCTGCCATCATCGACGTGCTGGACGACATGGCTGAGAAGTTCGTGGACCTGGAGGACGAGCTGTGCGACGTGGAGGACGGTCTGGATGCCGTCAGCGACGATCTGTCCGACGTGGAGCAGGCCCTCTACGAGCTGGATGACGACGTGGACGAGGATGAGGATGAGGACTACGACGATGACGACGACGAGTCCTATTTCGAGACCACCTGCCCCGTGTGCGAGGAGGAGATCGTCTTCGACGAGGATACCCTGGAGAGCGGCGAGATCCGCTGCCCCAACTGCGGCGAGAAGCTGGAGTTCGATCTCAGCGACCTGGCCAATGCCCAGGACGACGAGGACCAGGAGTAAGCCAAAATCGTTCAAAAAAAGCGTGCCGCCCGCGGGCAGCACGCTTTTTTCAGGAATCGGAGCGGTCACTCCCGGTACAGGGGGCCGCTGATGTCCACCTGGCCGAAGGAGGCGGCCACCTGGCCGTCCAGCAGCAGCTGGACCCGGTCCACGCCGTTGGCGGAGCACAGGGAGTTCACCAAGCCCCGGACCAGCAGCTGCTGGGCCTCCAGGCCCTCCGGCAGCAGGGACACGTCCGACCGGGGCAGATTCAGATAGCAGGTGCCGCTTTCCACCCGGACCGTCAGCATCTGGAAGCCCTCCGGCAGCAGAGGGGACAGACTCTCGGTCTGGGGGCCCTCCATCAGGGCGGACATGATGGCCTCCACGGCGCTGTCGCCCTCGTGGAGGGTCAGGGTCCGGGATTCCGACGTCAGCAGGCCGCTTTCCCAGGCGGGGAAGAACAGGCGCACCCCCAGGGTGCGGGTCACGTCGTCCTCGCTGGTCATCAGCACCTCCCGGGACTGCAGCAGGCTGTGGGTCCGATAGGCCAGGTCCTGGCCCTCCACGGTGATGCGGACCACGGAGATACCGGGCAGCTGGGACAGGGTCAGGGTGACGCAGTAGTCGGCGATGGTCAGGTCGATGCCGGACAGCTGCTCATACCCCTGGGAGAAGTCCACCAGGGCCATGCCGCCGGTAAGCTGGCAGCTGCGCAGCGTCACCCCCTGGGGGATGGGCGTGCGGTAGCCCGGCTCGGTGCACGCCCCCAGCAGCTGCTCCAGAGCCGCCTGGGCCTGCTGGTCCACGGTGAGGCTTTTCCGCTCCGACCAGTCCACGTCCACGGCGGAGATGGCATCGCCGCCCGGGGCGCCGGACAGGCCGTAGATCCGGAAGGTCTGTTTGGGCGTACGGCGGCTGGCGGCGCAGCCGGTAAGCAGCAGTGCCAGACAAAGCAGCAGGAGAAAGATCCGTTTTTTCATTCGTCCGCCTCCTCTCGCCGGGCCAGGGGCAGCTCCACGATGAACACGGTGCCGCTGCCGGACTGCCGGTGCTGGGCCCGGATGGAGCCGCCCCGGCGGCGCACGGTGTCGCTGACGATGCTCAGACCCAGACCCGTGCCGCCCACGGCCCGGGAGCGATTCTTGTCCACCCGGTAGAACCGCTCGAATATGTGCTCCATGTCCTCGTTGGGGATGCCGATGCCGTTGTCCTCCACGGAAATGACCACGGTGTCGCCGACGGTTTTCAGGGTGGTGTGGACAAAGCCCATGGAGCCGGAATACTTGATGCCGTTTTCCATGAGGTTATAGAGAATCTGGTGGATGTCGTCCTCGGTGGCCCGGACCACGGCGTCCTCCTCCGTCTCATAGGTCAGGGTGACCTCCTTTTCCCGGGCCACCACCCCCAGCATACGGACCACCCGCTCCAGCACCCGGGACACGGACACGGGATAGGCCGCGTCCTGGATGCCGCTGTCCAGCCGGGTCAGGCGCAGCAGGTCCTCGGTGATGCGGCTGAGCCGCTGGGCCTCCCGGCCGATATCCTCCACAAATTCCCGGGTGGTGTCGGCGTTCATGTCCTCCGTCTGAAGGATGGAGTCCGTCAGCAGACGGATACCGGCCAGGGGCGTTTTCAGCTCGTGGCTGGCGTCGGACACAAAGCGGCGGCGGGCGGCCTCGGTGGTCTGCAGGCGGTCCGTCAGGCTGTTGAACTCTGTGGCCAGCTGGGCGATTTCATCATTCCCCCGGACGGAGGCCCGATGGCTGTAGGCCCCCTCCCGGACCTGACGGATGGCCTGGAGCAGCTCCCGGATCTTCCGGGTGAAGGCCCGGGACAGCAGAGCGCTGAGGGCAACCACCAGAACGCCGATCAGCAGGGAGATGCGGGTCAGGTTGGTCTGGAAGCTCTGCAGCAGCTCCGCCTGCTGGGTGTCGTATTCATAGGCGTACACCGCGCCGATGATGCGGTTGCGGTATACCACCGGGGAAGCGCCCCGGCTTAAAAAAGCATGGCTGTCATACCGGCAGTAGAAGGCGTCGCTGCCGTCCAGAGCCTGGACGATCTCGGTATACATGGCGTACATCCCCTTGGCGCTGCCGCCCTCCCGGGTGTCGAACAGGATGCAGCCGGAGGTGTCCGTCACCAGCAGGCGGGATACGCCGGTCTCCTCCACCGAGGCCAGGGCCTGGCCCACGTTTTCCTCCGTCAGCTCCGGCAGGCCCGACAGGGCCGATTCCACCATCTTGACGCTGCTTTTCATGGCCGTCTCCTTGGTCCGGAACACCAGACTCTGGGACACCAGCAGCGGATAGGTATTCAGCAGCACCAGCACCGCCAGGATGATGAGGATATAGCTCATGCTGAACTTAAACTGTAGGCTGGTTTTCCCCCGCAAAATAGTAACCCACTCCCCACTTTGTCATGATGTATTCCGGCTCCGCCGGGACCCGCTCCAGCTTCTCCCGCAGGCGGCGGATGTGCACGTCCACGGTGCGGTAGTCCCCGGCGTAGGAATAGCCCCACACCAGGTTCATCAGGCTCTCCCGGCTATAGACACGCCGGGGATTTTTCATCAGCAGCTCGATCAGGTCGTATTCCTTGGCCGTCAGGTCGATGGTGCGGCCGTCCCGGATGGCCACCCGCTGCTCGGTATCCAGGCTCAGATCCCCCGCCGTCAGCAGGGCGGAATTGCGGCCCGGCCGGGCGGGACCCCTGGCCCGGCGCAGCAGGGCCTTGATCCGGGCCTTCAGCTCCAGGATGTTGAAGGGCTTGGTCACATAGTCGTCGGCCCCGCAGGCAAAGCCCATGAGCTTGTCCGCGTCCTCGCTGCGGGCGGTGAGCATGATGATGGGCACGTCGGAAAACTCCCGGATCTTCATGCAGGCCTCGCTGCCGGACAGCTGGGGCATCATCAGATCCAGGATGATCAGGTCCAGGCTCTCCCGCCGGGCCAGCTCCACGGCTGCGGCCCCGTCATAGGCGGTGAGCACCTGATAGCCCTCGTTTTCCAGGTTGAATTTGATGCCCTTGACCAGCAGCTGCTCGTCGTCTACTACTAAAATTTTCATGGTTCCTCCTCTATGGTGATCTGGGGGCGGATGGCTTCCAATATGCCGGGTCCCAGGCCCTTGACCTCCAGGAGTCCCTCCACGGAGGCGAAGGGGCCGTTGGTCTCGCGGTATTCCACGATGCGCTGGGCCAGCACCGGGCCGATGCCGTCCAGGGTCTCCAGCTGGGCGGCAGTGGCCGTGTTGATGTTCAGGGGGCCGGACTGGGGCTCCTGGGGACCGGCATCGTCCCGCTGGGTGGTGACGGTGTACCCCTCGGACCGGGGGCGGCCGGTGAAGAACAGCGCCGCTACCGCCGCCGCCGCAAACAGAAGCGTCAGGACCAGCAAAAATATTTCCGTTTTTGTAACTTTTCCCATAGGCTCTGTTGTTGACTCCCTGTTGGATTTTGCTTATAATGAGAGGTGATAAGCAGGGATCGGGCACGCTGTCCCTTATCCCACCACCATTATAGCATAGATGGAGAAAAAGAAAATGAAAATTCGCCGGTTTTTATCTGTTTTTTTGCTGACGCTTCTGCTGACGGGCCTGTTCTGCGTGCCCCAGGCCAGTGCGGTGGACCTGCCCCAGGTGAACGCCAAGGCGGCCCTGCTGATGGACTATGAGTCCGGGCGGATGCTGTACGGGCTCAACGAGCGGGACACCGAGTATCCCGCCAGCATCACCAAGGTCATGACCGCCCTGCTGACCCTGGAGGCCGTGGACCAGGGGGTGCTGACCCTGGACCAGCAGGTGGCGGCGCCGTCCCTGGTCAACGACATGGACCCCACCGGCAGCTCCGCCGACATCAAGGAGGGCGAGGTGCTGACGGTGGAGCAGCTGCTGTACTGCATGATGCTGGTGTCCGCCAACGAGGCGGCCTGCATCCTGGCGGAGACGGTGGCCGGATCCCAGGACGCCTTTGTGGCCCTGATGAATCAGCGGGCCCAGGAGCTGGGCTGCACCGGCACCCACTTTGTCAATCCCAACGGCCTGCATGACCCCAACCACTATTCCACCGCCTGGGACATCTATCTGTTCACCCGGGAGGCCATGAAAAACGAGACCTTCATGAAGATCTGCAGCACCGCCTCCTATGTGGTGCCCGCCACCAACATGTCCGAGGAGCGGGAGCTGTACACCACCAATTCCCTAATCTCCAACTGGAGGATCATGGGCTATCAGTACGACGGAGCCGACGGCATCAAGACCGGCTCCACCGAGGAGTCCGGCTATTGCCTGGTGTCCTCCGCCAAGCGCAGCGGCCGCCGTCTGGTGGCGGTGGTGCTGGGCTGCAAGGGAAACGGCGCCACCGTGGAGAGCTTCTCCGAGTCCGCCAAGCTGTATAACTGGGCATATAACAACTTTTCCATGCGCCAGGTGGCGGCCACCGACGAGCTGTACCGCCAGCCGGTGGCTCTGTCCAAGCAGACGGACACGGTGATGCTGTATCCGGCCCAGAGCGTGGAGGCCTTCCTGCCTAAGGACGCCAAGGATGAGGACATCCGCAAGAGCGTCACCCTGAAGGAGGACGTGGTCAACGCCCCCGTCACCGCCGGGCAGGAGCTGGGCACCCTGACCATTACCTATAACGACCAGGTGTGCGCCGAGGTGCCGCTGCTGGCCCAGGCGGACGTGTCCGCGTCCCGTTTCCTGGTGGCCAAGGCCGCCGTGGAGGCGTTTTTCGCCAAGACCTGGGTGAAGCTGGCTCTGGTGGCCGTTGTGGTGCTGGTGATCGTGTTCATTCTGTGGCTGAAGCTGGGCCGCCGCAGCCGGCGGTACGGCAGCCGGGGCGGGAAGCGCCGCCAGCGCCGGGCCTATCGGGGCCGCCGCCGCTGGTGAGCCATGGAGCCGCTGAAGATTCTGTATGAGGACGCCCACCTGGTGATCTGCTGCAAGCCCGTGGGGGTGCTGTCGGAGGACAGCGAAAGCGGCCGGTGTATGCCGCAGCTGCTGCGGGAGCACTACCTGGCCCAGGGGCAGAAGAACCCCTATATCGCCACGGTGCACCGGCTGGACAAGATCACCGGCGGGGTCATGGTGTTCTCCCGGCGGCGGGAGGTCACCGGAAAACTCACCGCCGCTGTGCAGGCCCATGAGCTGGTGAAGGAATATCTGGCGGTGCTGCGGGGCCATCCGCAGGAGCCTGCCGCCACCCTGACGGACCTGCTGTTCCGGGACGCCGGGCGCAACAAGAGCTATGTGGTGAAGCGTCCCCGGAAGGGCGTCCGGGAGGCCAGCCTGGAATACCGGGAGCTGTCCCGGACGGAGGATCTGTCTCTGGTGCGGGTGCGGCTACACACCGGACGCACCCACCAGATCCGGGTGCAGTTTTCCTCCCGGGGGCTGCCGCTGCTGGGGGATATCCGGTACGGCAGCAAGGACCCCAACTGCACGGCGGCCCTGTGGTCCTGCCGCCTGGCCTTCCGCCATCCGGTCACCGGCCGTGAGGTGGACGTGTTCTGCCCGCCGCCCCGGACCTACCCCTGGAACCTGTTCCCGGCGGTGGAGGGCTGATGGGAAAGCGAACCAACGGAATGGAGGATTTTTATGGCCTATACGGTGGGTGAAATGGCAAAACGGCTGGGGGTGCCTGCCTCCACGCTGCGGTATTACGATAAGGAGGGGCTGCTGCCCCAGGTGGAGCGCTCCCCCGGGGGGATCCGGGTGTTTCAGGAGTCGGACTATGAGTGGCTGCGGATGATCGGCTGCATGAAAAAGGCGGGAATGTCCATTCGGGACATCCGGCATTACATCCAGTTGTCCGCCCAGGGGGACGACACCATCGGCGACCGGCTGGAGATGTTCCGGAGCCAGCGGGAGGTGCTGCGCCGCCGGATCGAGGAGATGCAACACACCCTGGAAACTGTGGAGTACAAATGCTGGTTTTATGAGACGGCCAGAGAGGCCGGAACCGTGCAGGCTCCCAAGAGCATGACGGAGCAGGAGATCCCGGAGCGCTTCCGGACCATCCGGCGGGAGCTTAAGGGAGAATAACAGAAAAAATAGCGAGCGCCTCCGGCCTTTTCGGCCAGAGGCGCTTTGTTATGTGCGCAGCCTGAAGGTTCTGGGGGCCAGGCGATAGGCCAGCAGCAGGGCCGCGGCCACATACACGGCGGCAAAGACGATCATGCCGATGCCGAAGGCCATCGTTGCCCCGTGGACGTTGGCGTAGATCATGTAGCAGACAAAATAGGTCAGGCCCGTGATCAGGCGATAGCCGAAGCTGGTGTTCTCCAGCCCGGCGGTGTAGGGCTGCAGCAGGTAGTACAGCACCAGGTAGTGCACCGAGAAAAACACGGACATGGCCAGAATGGCCAGGGGCAGCACCAGATAATCCGTGGGGGTGTCCGTGCCGCCGCTGCACAACAGCAGCAGGGGAAGCCCCAGGGCGATGACGGCGGTGGGCAGCAGGTTGATGGCCGTCAGGGATTTCAGCCGGGCCGTGAAAATGCCCAGGATGACCCGGGGCTGCCGGTAAAACCGGTAGGACAGCATACTGCTGTCGCAGTTGAAGAACAGGACCTGGGTCACGGTGTTGCCCCGGTTGATGAAGTACATCAGAAGCAGCATCATCGGCAGCGCCGGAACCAGTGCGCCGTTGATGGCGGCGGCTATCTCCGGCAGCGCCAGACAGGCGGCGCAGCCCAGGGCCAGCGCGGCCCCGGCGATAACGGCGGTGCGCCGGGCCGGACGCATCAGAAGCCGGTAATTGCGGCGCACAAACAGCTCGTTGAACCGGGCACAGCCGGTTTTCCGGCTGTTCGGGCCTGCGTCCAGGGTCAGCTTGCTCTGATACTGGGCCTGGGTCTCCCGGGCTGTCGCCTGGGGGTCGTTGCCGCTGAGCAGGGATACGTCCGCCGTGAACAGGTGCCGGTACACCCGGCGATAGCCGGAAAAGTGCAGCAGATATGCGGCACCCCACGCGCCGCCAGCCGCCGCCAGCCCGCAGACAGCGTATACGGCGGCGGAGGGCAGGGCCCGGTTCAGCAGGAGAGGGGGCAGATACGCCGCCGCCAGCAGAAGAACGGAGGCACCCTGTAGCAGGGAGAACCTCTTTTCGTCCCGGGGCAGGATACCCCGCCGGTGGAAGTGCCGCAGCTCCAGTCCCGCAGAGAGGAGCTTGACGCCGCACACCAGCACCGGGGTCAGCAGACACAGGGCCAGCCCCTGGCCCAGGATCAGATGCCCCACCAACAGCGCCGCCGCCAGGAAGCCCACGGCGGTTTTCAGCAGATAGTACCCATACGCCGACAGGGTGTAACGCCGGGCGTCCATCCGCAGGAGGATCACGGCGTAATAGGCGTCCCGGCCGCCATTCAGCAGATTGTTGTTGAAAATACCGCCGATCAGCGTCAGAAACACCAGCAGATGGCCGTACAGCTCCGACGGCAGCTCCCGATGGATCAGCAGCAGGGGAGCGGCGAAAAACACCGCCATATACAGGAGCTTTCCCAGCAGTATGCCGAAAATCTCCCGCAGGACGGCCAGCACCAGCCCCAGGGTCTTGGCAAAGCTGTTTTCATAGGGCAGGTGCAGAAACCGCAGCCGGTACAGAATGCCGTTGACCCGATAGGCCATGTGCAGCCGCAGCTGCAAAACCAGGGTGTCAAACCACATCCGGCTCCTCCTTCAGGGCGGCGATGATGCGGTCCTTGTACGCCTCATCGGCCAGGTCCTCCCGCCGTACCTCCTGCAGGACCCCGTGGTGCAGGATCACGATGTCGTCGCACAGGTCCAGGGCCAGGTCCATGATATGGGTGGACAGCAGGATGATATGCCGGGTCTTGATCCGCCGCAGCAGGGCCTTCATCTCGTCGGCCACCACCACGTCAAAGGAGGTCAGCGGCTCGTCCAGCAGCAGCACGGCGGGGTCCGCCATGATGTTCACCAGCATCTGCATCTTGTTTTTCATGCCGTGGGAGAAATCCTTCAGCAGCTTTCCCCGGTCGGCCGGGTCGATGCACATATAGTCCAGGTATACGTCCGGGGCCTTGGGGTAGGGGATCTTGCCCCGGTTGATCTCCAGGAAGAATTGCAGAAATTCCCGGGCGGTGAGAAACTCCGGCACCACCGGGGTGGAGAGCACATAGCCCATGTCGTCGGCGGTGACGGGCCGGGCGGCACCGGCGTCGTCCTCCAGGTGGAAGGATCCGCCGTCGGCGGTGAGGTCCTCGTTGAGACAGTTGAAGAACGTGGTCTTGCCTGCGCCGTTGCGGCCGATGAGACCGTAAATCTTCCCCTGTTCAAAGGTGAAGGACGCGCCCCGCAGCACCTCCTGGGTCCCGAAGCGCTTTTGCAGTTGATCGACAACCAGCTTCATGGCTGTCAATCCACCACGCCGGTCAGGTCCAGGGGCTTGCCGTCGCGCCACAGGCGCTCCAGGCCGTAGAACTCCCGGGCCTCGGCGTTGAAGACGTGGATGGCGATGCAGCCGTAGTCCAGCAGCACCCAGGTGCCGGCCCGATAGCCCTCCCGGTGCAGGGGCTCCTCCTGGGCCTCCTCCCAGAGGACCTTTTCCACGTTGTCCACCAGGGCGTTGATCTGAGTATTGGAGGAGCCGGTGGCGATGACGAAATAGTCCGCCAGGGTGGTCAGATCGCCGATCTCCAGCACCTGGATCTCCCGGCCCTTCTTGTCGGACAGGGCCCGGGCCGCCATAAGGGCCAGTTCCTTCGCAGTTTTCATATCTGTTTACCTCTTAATAAATAGTCTCGGGCGTCCAGGGTGTTGTGATGCACGGGGTTGCCCCACTGCTGCATATCCCGGATGCTGTCGTCCAGCGCCTTCAGCAGGCCCCGGTCCAGGTCGGCATGGACCGCCCGGCGCAGGTCGTCCACCCCGGGGAAGTCCCGGCTGGGCTCGATATAGTCCGCCAGATAGATGATCTTTTCCAGCTTGGTCATGTTGGCGTGGCCGGTGGTGTGCCAGTAGATGGCGCGGTAGACCGCGTCATCCACGGCGAACACGTCCCGGGCGATGGCCGCGCCGGTTTTGGCGTGCAGCAGCTTCAGGGCGTGCTGCTCCAGGTCGTCCAGGGGGATGCCGTACTGCCGGCACAGGGCCAGCTGCCGGTCCATGTCCAGCTTCTTGGTGCAGTCGTGGAGCAGGGCGGCGATCCGGGCCTGGGTCTCGTCGGCCCCATACTGCCGGGCCAGGCGCACGGCCTCCTGCTCCGTACCCAGAACATGGGGCATGCGCTTGGGCTTCAGATAGCTCAGGGCGATGGGCCGCAGCTGGTCCGGGGTCAGGTGATGCAGGTCCGTGTGAACGCCGTACAGCCCCCGGCGCTGGATATAGCCGTATACGGGGTCCGTCACCAGATCCCGGCCCCGGCCTGCGGCAAGGGCCTCCCGCACCTGGGTGGAGGACAGGTCGATAACCTGCCGGTTGGCGATGATGGCCACAGTGGCCCCGTATTTCGTCTCCAGCAGCCGCTTCTGGGCCGCCAGATCCTCCCCCGGCTGGGGGTGGGCCCGGTCAAAGGCCCCGATGTGGGCCAGAGACAGAATGTCCGACGCATGATACCAGCGCTCCAGGGACAAAAACATATCCGTCCCCATAAGAAGCCACAGCTCATCCTCCGGATGCTCCATGCGCAGCTGACGCAGGGTATCCACCGTATAGCTGGGGCCGGTGCGGTGCAGCTCGATGTCCAGAGCCTGGGCCACGGGGCCCAGCTGGGCACAGGCCAGGGCCGCCATTTCCAGGCGGTCGGCGGGCTCGGCGCTGCCCTGGGGCAGGGCCTTGTGGGGCGGAACGCTGGCGGGGATCAGCAGCAGACGGTCCAGCCCCAGGACGTCCATAGCCGCCCGGGCCGCCGTCAGGTGGCCCCGGTGGATGGGGTTGAAGGTGCCGCCGTAAATGCCGATCCTCATACGCTGCGCTTCCTGTCTTTTTCCAGCTCGATCTTCCGCTTGTCCTTGTTGTGCTGATAGCGGAAGAGAACGAATTTGCTGCCGATGACCTGCACCACCTCGCAGCGGGCGGCCACCTTCAGCTCCTCTGCCGCTTCCCGGGCGGTGTACATGGAGTTTTCCAGCACCCGGCCCTTGATCAGCTCCCGGGCCTCCAGAGCGTCGTTGACCTGCTTGACCAGGTTGTCGCCGATGCCGTCCTTGCCCACGTGGACGATGGTGTCCAGGTTGGCGGCCATGCCCCGCAGCTGGGCTCTCTGCTTGCTTGTCAGTTCCATAGATGCTCCTCAGTTCTTTTCCAGATAGGTTTTCAGCTCCGCCGCGAAGGCACGCAGGGCGTTGCCGCGGTGGCTGATGGCGTTTTTCTCCTCCGGCGTTAGCTGGGCAAAGGTCTTGCGCAGCTCCGGCACGAAAAACACCGGGTCATAGCCGAAGCCGTTGTCCCCCTGGGGTGCATAGGCAATGGTGCCGAAGCAATCTCCGGCTGCGTCCAGCCGGTCCCCATTGGGGAAGCAGCAGACGATGGCAGTGTGGAAATGGGCGGTGCGGGCCCCAGCACCCCGGAGATTCTCCAGCAGCAGGCGATAGCGGGCCTGGTCACTGTCCACGCCGCCGTATCGGGCGGAATAGATGCCCGGTGCGCCATTCAGCGCGTCCACGCACAGGCCGGAGTCGTCGGCAATGGCGGGCAGACCGCTGGCCTGCATCACGGCCATGGCCTTGATGGCGGCGTTTTCGGCGAAGGTGGTTCCATTTTCCTCCGGCTCCAGGTCCAGGCCCACGTCGGACTGAAGGACCACCTCCACCCCCAGCTCACGCAGAATCTCCTGCATCTCCGCCAGCTTCTTGCGGTTATGGGATGCCAAAACGAATTTCATAGAATCTCCCCCAATATGTTTTTCTCCAGCTGGATCAGCCGGGCATTGCCCTGGGCGCACAGAGCCACCAGCTCCTGCTGCTCCCGGGCGGTGAAGGCCCGGCCCTCGCCGGTGCCCTGCAGCTCGATGATGCCGCCCTGCTCATTCATGACGCAGTTCAGATCCACCATGGCCCGGCTGTCCTCGGAGTATTGCAGGTCCAGCATGGGTACGTTGTCCACGATACCGGCGGAGATACCGGCCACATAGTGGCGGATGGGCATGGCCTTCACCAGCCCCTGCTCCAGAAGACCCCGGCACGCCAGGGCCAGGGCCACAAAGCCGCCGGTGACGGAGGCGGTGCGGGTGCCGCCGTCACCCTGGAGCACGTCGCAGTCGATGGTGATGGTGCGCTCGCCCAGGCGGCGCATATCCACCGCCGCCCGCAGGCTCCGGCCGATGAGCCGCTGGATTTCGGCGCTGCGGCCGGACAGCTTCAGCTTGTCCACGTCCCGGCGGGACCGCTCCCGGTTGGCCCGGGGCAGCATGGAATACTCCGCCGTCACCCAGCCGCAGCCCGGGCGCACATGGGGCGGGACCCGGTCCTCCACCGAGGCGTTGCACAGCACCACCGTGTCGCCGCAGCGGATCAGGGCGCTGCCCTCGGCAAATTTGATAAAGCCCGTGGTGATCTCCACCGGGCGGCTTTCGTCATACTTTCTTCCGTCGGCACGGATCATATTCGTCCCTCCCATCAGAACAGATCGCCCACAAATTCCTTGGCGTCGAAGGGGGCCAGGTCCTTGATGCCCTCGCCCAGGCCCACATACTTCACCGGCACCTGCAGCTCCTGGGCGATGGCGATGACGATGCCGCCCTTGGCGGTGCCGTCCAGCTTGGTCAGCACGATGCCCGTCAGACCGGCGGTCTCCTTGAACTGCCGAGCCTGGATGAGACCGTTCTGGCCGGTGGTGGCGTCCAGCACCAGCAGGGTCTCCTTGGCGGCCCCGGGCAGCTCCCGATCGATGATCTTCCGGAGCTTGGCCAGCTCCTTCATGAGATTGGCCTTGTTGTGCAGCCGCCCGGCGGTGTCCACCAGCACCACGTCGCTGCGGCGGGCCTTGGCGGCAGCCAGGGCGTCGAACAGCACGGCACCGGGGTCCGCGCCCTCGTTCTGGCGGACGATGTCCACCCCGGCACGGCCCGCCCAGATCTCCAGCTGGTCGGCGGCGGCGGCCCGGAAGGTGTCACCGGCGCACAGCAGGACCTTTTTGCCCTGCTTTTTCAGCTGATAGGCCAGCTTGCCGATGGACGTGGTCTTGCCCACGCCGTTGACGCCGATGACCAGAATGACGCTGGGCTGGGTGGACAGGTCCAGCCGGCTGTCGCCCACCTCCAGCTTCTCGGCCAGGATCTCCCGCAGAGCGCCCTTCACCTGGTCCGCCGTCAGCAGACGGTCGTCATAGGCCCGGCGGCGCAGCTTCTCGGTGGCGTCCAGGGCCACGTCCATGCCCACGTCCGCCAGGATCAGGGATTCCTCCAGCCGGTCATAAAAATCGTCGTCCAGGGAGTCAAAGGACATGGGCGCAAACCACGCGTCCCGGAATTTTTTGAACAGTCCCATAATCGTGTCTCCTTACTTTATATTCAGCTCTTTGGCCATATCGTTGAGGTTGATGGTGAGGATCCGGCTGACGCCCCGCTCCTGCATGGTGACGCCGTAGAGCACGTCGGCCTCCTCCATGGTGCCCCGCCGGTGGGTGATGACGATGAACTGGGTCTTTCCGGCGATGCGCCGCATATAGCGGGCATAGCGCACCACGTTGGCCTCGTCCAGGGCGGCCTCGATCTCGTCCATCACGCAGAAGGGGGTGGGGTGGACCTTGAGAATGGCGAAGTACAGGGCGATGGCCACAAAGGCCTTTTCGCCGCCGGACAGCAGGGTGATGGTTTTCAGTTGCTTGCCCGGGGGCTGCACCTTGATCTCAATGCCGCAGTTGAGGATGTCCTTTTCATCCTCCAGCTCCAGCCGGGCCTTGCCCCCGCCGAACAGCTCCAGAAACGTCTCCTGGAAGCTGTCGTTGAGGAGCCTGAACTGCTGGGCGAAAATCTCCGTCATCTGCTGGGTCAGCTGGTCGATGACGCCGGTGAGCTCGCCCTTGGCCTGCTCCACGTCCGCCCGCTGGTCGGACAGATAGGTATACCGCCCGTTGACCCGCTCATACTCCTCGATAGCCCCGATGTTGGGGGTGCCCAGGGCCTTGATGGACCGGTTCAGCTCGCCGATGCGGCGGGTGGCCTTGGGGACACTCTCCAGCTCCACCCGCTGGGCCTGGGCCTCAGAATGGCTCAGCTCATACCGCTCCCAGAGCTTATCGAGAATGGTTTTCTCCTCCATGGCGGCGGCGCTGCGCTTCTGCTCCAGCCGGGACAGCTCCTGCTGGGCGGCGATTACCGCGTCGTTGCAGGTCTGGGTCTGGCGGTTCAGGGCTGTGCGCTGCTGCTCCAGGTCCAGCTTCTCCTGCTGGAGGGTCTGCAGCTGCCCGCGCAGGTCCTCCGCCTGCCGGTGCAGGGAGTCGCAGCGGGCTTGATGCTCCGCCATTTGCTCCCGTGCCCGGACCTGGGATTCATGCAGCTGCCGGGCCAGATCCTCCCGGCTGCGGCAGTCGCCGTCCAGGTCCGTCATCAGCTGGCGCAGGTCCGCCAGGCGGCTCTCCGCTCCCTGGCGCTCGGCGGCCAGGGCGGCCTGCTGCTCCTTGCAGCGGGTGATCCGGTCGGAGATGCCGCCGGTTTTCGACTGCAGGTCGCTCTGCCCGGCCAGGCAGTCCTGGGCCTGTTGGCGCAGCTGCCGGGCCAGGTCCTCCTGACCGTCGATCTCCGTCTGAAGCTCCCGGCGGCGGGCGTCACCGTCCGCCGTCTGCCGGGTCAGCCGGAGATTTTCGGCGTCCAGGGCCTCCAGGGTGGCTTCCAGGGTCTCCCGCAGGCTGTCATAGTGCTGGCCGCGGGTCTCCAGAGCCAGCACCTGCTGGGCGGCGTTCTGCTGCTGCTCCCGGGCCACATCCAGCTCATACTGGGCCTTTTGCAGGTCCCGGCCGGTTTCCTCCGCCCGGTGGGCGGCCTGGTCCAGGGAGGCTTTCAGCCCCGTCAGCTGCTCCCGCAGCCCGGACAGCTCGCTGGCCCGGGACAGGACCCCGGCACTGCGGCTGACGCTGCCGCCGGTCATGGAGCCGCCCCGGTTGATGACCTGACCGTCCAGGGTGACGATGCGGAAGCGGTTCTGATACCGACGGGCCATATTCACGCCGCAGTCCAGGTCCTCCACCACCACGGTGCGGCCCAGCAGATTCTGGAAAATGCCGTCATACCGGGCGTCATACGTCACCAGCTGGGACGCGATGCCCACGAAGCCGTATTCCTGGTCCAGGCGCGGCTCCCGGAGCATATCGCCCCGGATGGCGCTCATGGGCAGGAACGTGGCGCGGCCCGCGTCCCGGCGCTTCAGGAAGGCGATGGCCTCCTTGGCGTCGGTGTCCCGGTCCACCACGATGTTCTGCAAAGCCGCGCCCAGGGCGATCTCCAGGGCCACGGTGTATTGGGGGTCGGTGGTCATAAGGCTTGCCACGGGGCCGTGGATCCCGGACAGGGTGCCCCGGTCCGCCGCCTGCATCACGCCCTTCACCGCCCGGGAGAAGCCCTCGTAGTCATTCTCCATCTCCGTCAGCAGACGGATGCGGTCCTCCATGGCGGCCAGCTGCCGGCGCAGCTGTTCGGCCTGCTGGGCGGCCTCCTGGGCCCGGCGGCGCCGGCCCTCCATCTTCAGGCTGTGGCCCTGGATGACGTTGGCGGCGGCCTGCTCCTCCTCCCGGGCGGCAGTCAGGGAGGCGTTGTTTTCTTCGGCCTCCCGGCGGCATTGGTCCAGCTTTTCCCGGGCGGCGGCGCTGTCGGCGGCGATGGCGGCCTGACGGGCCTGGGCCTGGGTCCGGGTGGCGTCCAGAGCGGCCAGCTCCGTCCGGCCCCGGGCGGCGTCAGCCACGGCCAGGGTCTCCTTGGCTCGCAGGGCTTCGGCTTCCTGCTGGGCGCTTCCGGCGCTTTCGGCCAGCTGCCGCAGGGCGTCCATCAGCTCCTCCAGCTGCCGGGCCAGGTCCTGGACCTCCGCGTCGATCTGGTCTATGCGGTCCGTCAGGGCGTCAGCCTGGGTCCGGAGATTACCGGCCCGCTGCTGGGTGTCTGCCAGCTCCCGGTCCAGCCGCTCCAGGGTTTGCTTGTCATGGCTCAGGCTGTTTTCCAGCACGGCCATGGCGGAGGTCTCCTCCTGGGCGGCGGCGTCCAGCTGGGACACCTGGCCCCGCAGGGCCTCGGCCCGGACATCGTTGTCCCGGATCTTCTCCAGGCTCTCCTCCCCGGCGGCATACACGGCGTCCAGGTCTTCCTGGGCACGCTGGCGGTCCTCCTGGGCGGTCCGCAGATCGGCCTCCAGCTTCAGGGCACCGGCCCGCAGGGCCTGGAGGTTTTCCAGCCACACGGAGATCTCCAGCACCCGCAGCTCGTCCCGCAGCACCAGGTATTTTTTCGCCGTTTCCGCCTGCTGCCGCAGAGGTTCCACCTGCAGCTCCAGCTCGGCGATCTTGTCGTTGATGCGCACCAGATTCTCCTCCGTGCGCTGGAGCTTCCGCTCAGACTCATCCTTGCGGTGGCGGAACTTGCTGATGCCCGCCGCCTCCTCGAACACCTCCCGGCGCTCGCCGCTTTTCACGGACAGGATCTCGTCGATCTTGCCCTGGCCGATGATGGAGTAGCCCTCCCGGCCCATGCCGGTGTCCATGAACAGCTCGTTGACGTCCTTGAGCCGCACGGACTGGCGGTTGATATAGTATTCCGACTCCCCGCTGCGGTAATAGCGGCGGGTGACGGCCACCTCACTCTCGTCCCGGGGGAAGATGTGGCCGGTGTTGTCGATGATTAGCGTCACCTGGGCAAAGCCCATCTGATTGCGCTTTTCCGTGCCGCCGAAGATCACGTCCTCCATTTTGGCGCCCCGGAGCTGGCGGCTGTTCTGCTCGCCCATGACCCACAGGATGGCGTCGGAGATGTTGGACTTGCCGGAGCCGTTGGGACCCACGATGGCGGTGATGTCCGCGCCGAAATTCAGCACCGTTTTGTCGGGAAAGGATTTGAAGCCCTGAATTTCCAGTGCTTTTAAATACACGTTTCTGTCACTCCTTCCGCATATCCTGCATATCCCGGATGATGCGGTCAATTTGGCGGGCCACGGCGATGAAATCCTGCTCCGTGTAGCCCTTGGTGGTCATGGCTGCCGTCCCGATGCGGACGCCGGAGGTCTGCTGGGGGGAGCGGGACTCGTTGGGGACGCAGTTCTTGTTCAGGGTGATGCCGTGGCGGTCCAGTTCATCCTGAACGGCTTTCCCGGTGAGCCCGGTGTCCGTCAGGTCCAGCAGGAACAGGTGATTGTCCGTGCCGCCGGTGACCACCTTGTAGCCCATGGAGATAAATTCATCGCACATGGCTTTGCAGTTGCGGACAACGGCGTGGATGTATTCCCGGAACTCCTCCGTGGAGGCTTCCTCCGCCGTGACGGCCTTTCCGGCGATGACGTGCTGCAGCGCGCCGCCCTGGCAGCCGGGGAACACGGCGCTGTCCACCCGCTTGGCAAGCTCGGGCCTACAGAAGATCAGTCCGCTCCGGGTGCCTCGCAGGGTCTTGTGGGTAGTGGTTGTGATGATGTCTGCCAGGCCGAAGGGGGAGGGATGGTCCCCGGCGGCCACGAGCCCTGCGATGTGGGCCATGTCCACCATGAAATACGCCCCCGCCTCCCGGGCGGCGTCGGCAAAGGCCGGGAAGTCGATGGTGCGGCTGTAGGCCGAGGCCCCGGCCAGAATCAGCTGGGGGCGACACTCCCGGGCTTTCCGGCGGACGTCCTCATAGTCGATGAAGCCATTTTCGTCCACCCCGTAGAACTCCATGTGGAACAGCTTGCCGCTGAAATTCACCGGGGAGCCGTGGGTCAGGTGACCGCCGTTGTTGAGGCTCATGGCCAGAATGGTGTCGCCGGGCTTCAGCACGCTCATATAGGCGGCCAGGTTGGCGGAGGAGCCGCTGTGGGGCTGGACATTGACGTGATAGTCCGTCTGAAAGACGGCCTGCCACTGGTGGCAGCAGTATTCCTCCAGCTCATCCACATACTGGCAGCCGCCGTAGAACCGGCCCCGGTTGCCGGAGGGACGCTGGGCGGGATAGCCCTCGGAATATTTGTTGGTCAGGCAGGAGCCTACGGCCTTCATGACATTTTCGCTCACGAAGTTTTCGCTGGCGATCAGCTCCACGGTGCTGTTCTGCCGGGCCTGCTCGGCGGCAATGATCTCAAAAACTCTGGATTTCAACGGTGTTCCTCCTCCATAGGACCTACGGGAGGGGACGCTTCCGCAGCCTGCGGCTCCCGTCCCGCTTGTGTGCATATATAATCAGCTTATGATATCATAAATCCCGGTTTTTTTCAAGAAAAATCGCAGGACGGGAAGCCGTCCTGCGAAAATCGGTTATTCCGCCCATGCCGGGTTATTTTCCGGCGACAGGCATTGGGTGACCCGGGCGAAGGTGTCCCGGTCGGTGTAGTAGGTGTAGGTTTTTCCCTCCGGATTTACGAACCGGACGAATATGCCCTCGCTGCGGTCGGAGCCGTCCGGCAGGTGATAGGGCCACAGCTCCAGCACCGCCCCGTCGCCGTAGTCCAGGCGGAGGCTGTCCTCCTTGGGGACGTCCCGGCTGAAGGTGGCGTTCATGTTGAAGAGCTTCCCGTACAGGGCATAGCCGTTTTCCTGGGTGATGCGCAGGTCCTGGCCGTCCACCCGGGCCCGGAGGGAGGTGAATTTTCCGCTGAAAGCGTAGGTGGTGCTGCTGGAGATGTCGCTCATGCAGCGGATGAACCGGTCATGATCCCGCTGGGGCTTGCTGATGGTCAGGCCCAGCGCCGTCACCAGCGCCGCCGCAAAGGCCAGCGCCACCACCCACATGGGGTGCCGCCGCCGGGGTTTCTCCTCCCGGCGCACCGCATCATAAAGACCCATATCGTTCCTCCTATTCTTCGGGCAGGCACCGCACCAGCGTTTGCCATTGCATCTGGTCGGTGTCATACATATAGATTTTTCCGTTGGCTCCCCGGTACCAGACGAACACGCCGGGGACCCATTGGCGGTTGTACCCGTCCCACACGTCCAGGCCCCAGAAGCGCAGGATGCACCCGTCTCCGAACTCCAGCTCCGCGTCCGGCGCAGAATCGGGGGCGCTGCTCTGGCGCTTGCCCATGCCGGCGGCATTCACCTCCAGATACAGCCGGGAGGCGGGCTCCCGGGCCCGGAATTGCCGCCCGTTCTGCCGGACGTACAGACTTCCCTGCGCCTTGGCATATAGGACGCTTTCTCCCAGCCCGCTTATAAAATGGCGGTACTGCCGCTGTAAATGGGCGGCCCATAGAATGGGAAAAAATGCCAGCAACACCAGGGTCAGTGCGATGGCTATGCAGGCAAGCAGCCTGGGGTCCCGTTTCCGGGGCCGGGGTGCGCGAACGGCATCGTACAGAGGCATGGCGTGGTCCTCCCGTTTTTTCCCTATTATATAGGCTGCCCCGCCTCTTGTCCAGCAAAACAAAGTTGCGCCGCCTTTTGGGCAGCGCAACTTTTACTTTACAGGTTACTTTTTGAAGCTGTCCTTCAGGGACACGCTGCGGTTGAACACCAGGTGATCCGCCGTGCAGTCCCGGTTATCCATGCAGAAATAGCCCGTGCGCATGAACTGGAAGGTGGGGGCGTTGATGCCGGTGCGGTTTTCCACCCGGTCGAAGTCCCGGGCCACGTCCACCATGGCCCGCTCCACCTTGCAGCCCTCCAGCACCATCAGGGAGTCGGGATTCAGGCAGTTCAGGAAATCCTTGTCCGGCCCGTCGGGCTGGGGATCGGAGAACAGATTGTCATACAGGCGCACCTCGGCGTCCACGCAGCTCTCCGCGTCCACCCAGTGCAGCGTGGCGCCCTTGACCTTGCGGCCGTCGGCGGGATCGCCGCCCCGGCTGTCGGGGTCGTAGGTGCACAGGACCTCCACGATCTGGCCGTTTTCATCCTTGACACAGCCGGTGCACTTCACCAGATACGCGCCCTTCAGGCGGCACTCGGGGCCGTCGGGATACAGGCGCTTATACTTGGGAATGGGCGTCTCCAGAAAGTCCTCATGCTCGATCCACAGGTGGCGGCTGAAGGTGATCTCATGGGTGCCCTGGCTGGGATCGGTGGGGTTGTTCTCCACGGTGAAGGTCTCGCTCTGGCCCTGGGGATAGTTGGTGACGGTGAGCTTCACCGGGTGCAGCACCGCCATGGTCCGCTGGGCGGAGCCGTTCAGGTCCTCCCGCAGGCAGTGCTCCAGGAAGCCGTATTCCACGGTGTTGGGGGACTTGGCCACGCCGATGCGCTCGCAGAAGCTGCGGATGGAGGCGGCGGTATAGCCCCGGCGGCGCAGGCCGCACAGGGTGGGCATCCGGGGATCGTCCCAGCCGGAGACATAGTGCTCCTCCACCAGCTTGCGGAGCTTGCGCTTGCTCATGACAGTGTGGTCGATGCCCAGCCGGGCAAATTCGATCTGGCGGGGCTTGTGATAGGGGATGGACACATTGCTGACCACCCAGTCATACAGAGGCCGGTGAGACTCGAACTCCAGGGAGCAGAGACTGTGGGTGATGCCCTCCAGAGCGTCCTGGATGGGGTGGGCAAAGTCGTACATGGGATAGATGCACCACTTGGTGCCCTGGCGGTGGTGGTTGATGAAGCGGATGCGGTAAATGATGGGGTCCCGGAGGTTCAGATTGCCGCTGGCCAGGTCGATCTTGGCCCGCAGGGTCATCTTGCCCTCCTCCACCTGGCCGTTCTTCATCATTTCAAACAGACGCAGATTCTCCTCAATGGGGCGGTCCCGGTAGGGGGAGGTGGCGGGGATGCCGATGTCGCCGCGGTTGGCCTTGAACTCCTCCGGCGTCAACTCGCACACATACGCCAGGCCCTTTTTGATGAGCTCCACGGCGTATTCATAGTCCTTTTCAAAATAGTCGGACCCGTAGAAGAACCGGTCGCCCCAGTCAAAGCCCAGCCAGTGGATATCCTGCTGGATGGCGTCCACATACTCGGTGTCCTCCTTGGCGGGGTTGGTGTCGTCCATGCGCAGGTTGCACAGGCCGCCGTAACGCTCGGCGGTGCCGAAGTCGATGCAAAGGGCCTTGCAGTGGCCGATGTGCAGATAGCCGTTGGGCTCCGGCGGGAAACGGGTGTGAACGGTCAGTCCCTGGAACCGGCCACCCTCTGCGATGTCCTCGTCGATAAAGTTCAGAATAAAGTTTTTGCTTTCGGCACTCTCCTCCGTCAGAGGGGCCTTCACTTCCTCGGTCATTGTCTCACACTCCTTATTCGGTCGTAATCCCGTGTTTTCACACTGAACTTATATTATACGGTTCCCGTCCTCTGATTGCAAGAGCTTTTGAAGGGGCGGGACAACTTTTTTTGCGGGCATTGCAAAAAGAGGGAGGAGAGCGGCGCTCTCCTCCCTCTTTGGAAGCTGCTGGGGCTATTTCCGCTCCGTCAGCTTGCTGTTGCACTTCTGCAGGAAGCGGTCGTTGGCGATGATGGCCCGGGTGTGGGTCCCCTCGCCGATGGGGCCCCAGTCGTCGCTGGCTTCCACCCGGAAGGTGATGAGCTTGCCGTTTTCGGACACGCCGGTGACGGTGGCCGTGGCCCGGACGGTCATGCCCACAGGGGTGGGGGCCAGGTGGCTGGAGTGAATGTCCACGCCCACGGTGCCCTTGCCCTCCGGCAGGTCCGGCTGCACGCAGTCCATGGCGGCGTGCTCCATCATGGCCATCATAAACGGGGTGCCGAACACCTCCAGGCCGCCGGAGCCGATGGCCCGGGCGGTCATCTCCGGGGTGACCACCTGCTCAATGGTATAGGATTTGCCGATTTCGATCATATCCGTTCCTCCTTTATACGCCCAGCCGGGTCCACAGCCGGTCATACAGCCGCAGGGTGTCCTTGGGCAGGTTTTCATAGATCTCGCAGCGGTCCAGCGTCTCCGCCGGGGGGGCCATAATTTCGTAGATCTCCGGATCCAGCTCCTCCTCGTTGACCTCCGCATAGTAGGCCGGGTACTGCTCCAGGGCTTCCCGGTTGGGGGACGCGTACCAGATATAGTCCATGTTGGACAGGTTGGAGTCCGTGGAGGCGATGAAGTTGATCCACTCCTCCGCCTCGGACATGTGCTGGGTGTCCTTCAGGACGCACATGGCGTCCACGAACCAGTTGCTGCCCTCCTCCGGGATGACGAAGGCCAGGTCCTCGTTGTTTTCCAGCATGGTCAGGTAGTCGCCGGCGTAGTACATGGCGATGGCGGCATTGCCGCCCTCCATCTTCTGGAACACCTCGTCCATGACGAAGGCCTGATACACGCCGCTGTCCTTGGCGGTTTTCAGCAGGTTGAAGGCCTCCTCCAGCTGGCCGGGGTCCGTGGTATTGATGCTGTAGCCCAAGTCCAGCAGGGCCGCGGCCAGAGCGTCCCGGGAGTTGTTGATCATCAGCACCTGACCGGCGTACTGGGGATCGAACATGGCGTCCCAGCTGGTAATAGGCTCGGACACCATGGTGGTGTTGTAGATAATACCCAGGGTGCCCCAGGTGTAGGGCACGGTGTACTTGTTCTCCGGGTCGTAGCTGAGGTTCTTGTAGGTGTCGTCAATGAGTTGGAAATTGGGAATGTGGCTGTAGTCCAGCTCCGCCAGCATATCCTCCTGAATCAGGCGGGCGATCATATAGTCCGAGGGGACGATAACGTCGAAATCCGCGCCGCCCATCTTGATCAGGGAATACAGGGCCTCGTTGCTCTCCGCCGTCTGATAGTTCACCCGGATGCCGGTTTGCTCCTCGAACCGGGTGATCAGGTCCTCGTCGATGTACTCGCCCCAGGAGCACACGTTCACCACCCGCTCCGACTGGACGGAGTGTCCGGTGACCACCAGCACCGCCACTAAGGCGCAGGCCATGGCTCCGGCCGCCGCCCGGCGCAACAGCTTGTTGGGCCGCCGGTGGGGCTTCACCGGGCCGCCGGAGGCGGCGGACGCCGCCGCGTGATGCTCCCGCCGGGCGGCGTGGCTGTCACGCAGGTTGATGATGGCCAGCAGCACCAGCACCGTCACAAACAGCAGGGTGGAAATGGCGTTGATCTCCGGACTGACGCGCTTTTTGGTCATGCCGTAGATGGTCATGGCCAGGGTGGAGGCGCTGGTTCCGGCGGTGAAGTAGCTGATGATGAAGTCATCCACGGACATGGTGAAGGCCGTCAGTGCGCCGGACACGATGCCGGGCTTGATCTCCGGGATCACCACCCGCCAGAAGGCCTGCATCCAAGTGCAGCCCAGGTCCTGGGCCGCGTCGATGAGGTTCCGGTCCATCTGCCGCAGCTTTGGCCCCACGGACAGGATGACATACGGGATGTTGAAGCAGATGTGGGCGATCAGCAGGGTGCCGAAGCCCATGGTCAGCCGCTCCGGCAGCACCACCGCCGACTGCCAGGAGTTCACCCACCCGGCAAAGGCGCCCCATCCGTTGAAGAACACCACGAACAGCAGGCACAGGCTGACGCCGGTGACGATATCCGCGTTCATCATGGGGATGTTGTTGACGGAATTGACGATGGTCCGGCGCCGCCGGCTCATGGCGTACAGTCCAATGGCGGCAAACGTGCCCGCAATGGCCGCCACGATGGTGGACAGCAGCGACACCATCAGGGTGGTGTACACACTGTTCATGATCAGGCGGTTAGACAGCAGGGACTCGTACCATTTCAGGGAAAAGCCCTTCCAGACGCTGGAGCTGGTGCCTGCGTTGAAGGAGAACACGATGAGAATGATAATGGGTGCATAGAGAAACAGGAACACCAGCGCCATCAGCACCCGATCGCCGACGCTGTTCTGCTTGCGGCCGGTCATAGCATCACCGCCTGTTCCTCACCCTCACCGAAGCGATTCATCACCAGCATGCACACCAGCACGATGATCATCATCACCAGGGAGATGGCCGCGCCCAGCTGTGGGTTATAGGCCCCGCCCAGGAACTGCCGCTCGATGAGGTCGCCCAGCAGAAGCTCCGTGCCGCCGCCCAGCATCCGGCTGATGGCGAAGGTGGACACCGACGGCACAAACACCATGGTGATGCCAGAGATGACCCCCGGCAGGCTCAGGGGCAGGATCACCCGGCGGAACACCGTCATGGAATTGGCCCCCAGGTCCCGGGCGGCCTCCAGCAGGGAGCCGTCCAGTTTGATGATCACGGAATAGATGGGCAGGATCATAAAGGGCAGATAGTTATACACCATGCCCAGCACCACGGCCCCCTGGGTATTCATCATGGAGAAATACTCCAGCTCCGTGCCGAAAATGTGGTTATACAGGCTGATAAGCCCGATTTTTTCAAACAGCTGGTTCAGCAGGCCGTGGTTTTCCAGGATAGTCATCCAGGAATACGTCCGCAGCAGGAAGTTCATCCACATGGGCAGCATGATCAGCACCATAGCCGTCCGCTGGAAGGCCGGACCCTCCCGGCTCATGAGATAGGATACAGGATAGCCGATGACCAGACAGATCAGCGTGGCGATGATGGCCAGCTTGAAGGACCGCAGAAACACCTGGGTATAGCCGCCCATCTGCACAAAATTGTCCAGGGTGAAGCCCCCCTCCGAGGAGGAGAAGGCATAAATCACCATGATGAGGATGGGGGCCACCACGAAAATGGCCATCCACACCTCATAGGGCACGGCGAACCGGGAGAGCTTATTCTTCATCCCCGCTCTCCTCCTCATCCGTCTCCCAGGAGGCGTCCGCCAGCTCCTCATACTCCTCGGAATAGGAGCTGTAGTCGCCGAACTGACCGGAATATTCGCTCTTTTTCATGATGTGGAAGCCGTCGGGGTCGATCTTCACGCCAATGCGGGCCCCCACCGGGGAGTGGTCCGTGGTCTGGATCAGCCACTTGAAGCCCCGGAAGTCCACAATGATGTCGTACTGCATCCCCTTGAAGGTGACGTTGGTGACGGTGCCCGCCAGCTGCCCCTGCTCCACGGGGACAATGTCGATGTCCTCGGGGCGGATGACCACGTCCACCGGCTCGTTGGGGGCGAACCCGCCGTCCACACAGGGGAACTCCTTGCCGTACATTTTCACCACGTTGTCGCGGACCATGGTGCCGTTTAAGATGTTGCTCTCGCCGATAAAGTCCGCCACAAAGGCGTTTTTCGGCTCGTTATAGATGTCCTCGGGGGTGCCGATCTGCTGAATGCGGCCCTTGTCCATCACCACCACGGTGTCGGACATGGTCAGGGCCTCCTCCTGGTCGTGGGTCACATAGATGAAGGTAATGCCCATCTGCTGCTGGATACGCTTCAGCTCGTTCTGCATATCCTTCCGCAGGCGCAGGTCCAGCGCGCCCAAGGGCTCATCCAGCAGCAGGACCTTGGGCCGGTTCACCAGCGCCCGGGCGATGGCCACCCGCTGCTGCTGGCCGCCGGACAGCTGGGTGATCTTCCGGTGCTCGAAGCCCTTCAGACTCACCACGCCCAGCATTTCCGTCACGCGCTCCTCAATTTCCTCGGCAGGCACCTTGGCGATCCGCAAGCCAAAGGCGATATTCTCAAACACGTCCAGATGAGGGAACAGCGCATATTTCTGGAACACCGTGTTGATCTGCCGCTTATGCGGCGGGACATCATTAATCCTCACACCGTCAAAGGTGACGTCTCCCGACGTGGGTGTCGTGAAACCGCCAATAATCCTCAGCGTTGTGGTCTTGCCACAGCCGCTGGGGCCCAGAAGTGTGAGGAATTCAGAATCGTTGATATACAGATTGATGTGATCGAGAACCAGCTCGTCGTCAAACGCCATGCAGAGGTCCCGCAGGCGAATCAACTCTTTGGACATTTATCCTCCCCCGTTCGTAAAATATTTTTTTCTTACCTCTTTTCTCTGTTCAAAGGGAGGCCTTGCGGATAGGCCTGATATCTCTCGTTGAAATTTGGCAGATACAATATATAAAAAATGAAGACAAATGTCAATCATTATTTTTGCGAATATCAAAAAGGGCAGGAAAAAGCAAAAATCCCCTGTCCCGGTCTGTACCGGGACAGGGGAAAACGCGTCATGTTACTTGGTGCCGAAGATGCGGTCGCCGGCATCGCCCAGACCGGGAACGATATAGCCGTGCTCGTTCAGGTGATCGTCCACCGCACCCACATAGATGTCCACATCGGGATGAACCTTCTGCAGGTGCTCAATGCCTTCAGGGGCAGCTACCAGCACCATGAGCTTGATGTTGTGGCATCCGCGCTTCTTCATCTCGGTGATGGCGGCATCGGCGGAGCCGCCGGTGGCCAGCATGGGATCCACGATGATGATGTCGCGGTCGGCCACGTCCTTGGGCATCTTGCAGAAATAGACGTGGGGCTCCAGAGTCTCCTCGTCCCGGAACATACCAATGTGGCCCACGCGGGCGGAGGGCACCATGCGCAGCACGCCGTCCACCAGACCCAGACCGGCCCGGAGAATGGGCACCACGGCGAACTTCTTACCGGCCAGAGTGGGCAGCTCCGCCTTGCACAGGGGAGTTTCCACCACCTTGGTGGTCAGCGGCAGGTCACGGGTGGCCTCATAGGTGATGAGCATGCCGATCTCGGACACCAGCTCCCGGAAATCCTTGACGCTGGTGTTCTTGTCCCGGAGGATGGTGAGCTTGTGGGCCACCAGGGGATGGTTCATGACGTGGACTTTTTCGCTAAACATGGTGCTTCTCCTTTATATATAAAATTATTAATCCAAGGTGATCTTCAGGCCCCGGGCCAGCCGCTCCCGCTCCGCCTGGCTCAGCCGCAGGTACACGGGAACCAGGTCCCGGGCCGTGGTGACCTGTCCGGCGGCAGCCATTTCCCCCGCCGCCAGGGCCACCCCCACGGCGTTCTGCATCACCAGCTGAGGCGGGGCCATCCGGCAGGGGACATCCTGCTCCAACAGATAATTATAACACAGCCCGGCCCCGTCGCCAACAACAAATTTCGGCTCCGGGCGGTTTTTTATCTCCTCCGCCAGCTCCGCCAGGCCGATGGCCCGGTCCGGACACTGCCGGGTCAGAACACCGTCATGGGCCAGGAACAGGGCGTTGTACACCTGATTGCGCCGGGCGTCCATGGCGCAGACGATGAGGCCCTCCATATGGGCCAGGTTCCGGGCCATGGCGGCCAGGGTGGACACGCCGCAGCAGGGCTTTTCCAGGGCCCAGGCCAGGCCCTTCAGGGCGGATACGCCGATGCGCAGGCCGGTAAAGCTGCCCGGCCCGTTGGCGGCCGCCAGCAGGTCCATATCCCGGACCCGCAGTCCGGCGGCGGACAGCATACCGTCCACCAGGGGCATCAGGGTGCGGCTGTGGGTCAGGCCCATGTTCTGATAGGCGCTGGCCAGGGGAACACCGTTTTCCACCACGGCGGCGGAGACGCTTTTGGCCGAGGTCTCGATGGCAAGTATTTTCAAAGCGGCTCCCCTCCTTCAATGGTAATGCTGCGCCAGCCGTCGTTTTCCGGACAGCGGGCGATGGTGACGGTAACGGCGTCCGGCGGCAGGGCCTCCCGGACGTTTTCGCTCCACTCCACGGCGCACACGCCGCCCCGGTCCAGATAGTCCTCCCAGCCGATGTCGAACAGGGCGTCGGCGTCCGCCAGGCGGTACATGTCGAAGTGGAACAGGGGCGTGGGGCCGTCGTATTCGTTGACGATGGTGAAGGTGGGGCTGGTGACCCGGCCCCGGCAGCCAAGGCCCCGGGCCAGTCCCCGGGTGAAGGCGGTTTTGCCCATCCCCAGGCCGCCGAAGTAGGCCACCACCGCACCGGGGCCCAGGGTCCGTCCCAAACGGCAGCCCAGCTCCTCCGTTTCCGCGGGACTGTGGGTGATATACTCCATAGGTGGCCTCCTCTCCGTAAAATCAACTGATTATATCACAGGAATTCCCGCTTGAAAAGAGAAAATTCGGTTTACAGAAAAAGTTTCGTATGCTATACTAAATTGATATCATGTTCCATGCAACCGGTTTTACAAGAGGAGCCTTTCATGCTGAAACGAATCAAGGATAGCATTTTCGATATTTTGCGGCAGGCCGACTGGCTTTTGCTGTGTCTCTGCTGCGGCGCGGCCCTGTTCGGGCTGGTGATGATCGCCAGCGCCACGAACTTTCTGAATTCCTGGAAGATGGTCATCGTCCAGGCCTGCGCCATTGTGCTGGGAGTGGGCATCTATTTTCTCATGTCCCAGATCGACCTGACCGAGGCCGCCAAGCGCTGGAAATGGCTGCTGGGCTTCGGCATCGTCATGTTCCTGCTGCTGAAAACGCCGCTGGGCATCGAAAACAACGGCAACCGGGCCTGGCTGGGGATCCAGGGCTTTCCGGCCAATATCCAGCCGGCGGAGATCGTGAAGCTGACGTTCATCCTGGTGCTCAGCCGGCAGCTGGTGTGGGTCAAGGAGAACTGGGGGCTGAAATCCCTGCGTTCCATTGCGTTTCTGGCGGGGCACGTGCTGCTGATGGTGGGGCTTTACTACGTCATCTCCTCGGACATGGGCAGCGCCCTGGTGTATATCTTCATCTTCGCGGCCATGGCCTTTGTGGCCGGAGTGGCGGCCCGGTGGTTCATCATCGCCCTGTTGGGCGGCGGCGCGGCGTTTTACCTGCTGTGGGAGCTGGACAAGATCCCGGACTATATGAAGGAGCGGTTCATGGTGGTGTTTGACCACAACCTGGACCCCCTGGGGGCCGGATGGCAGCAGACCCGGAGCCTGCTGGCCCTGGGCGGCGGTAAGCTCGCCGGCCAGGGGCTGTTCCACGGGATACAGACCCAGGGCGAATACTCCGGCAGCCTGCCGTTCCGGTACACGGACTTCATCTTCTCCGCCATCGGCGAGGAGCTGGGGATGCTGGGGTGCCTGGCGGTGCTGCTGCTGCTGGCGGCCATCATCGTGCGGTGCCTGATGGTGGCGCGGAAGGCCCGGAACACCACGGAGTCCTATGTCTGCGTGGGGGTGGCAGCGTTGCTGATCTTCCAGACCATCAGTAACGTGGGTATGTGCCTGTTTGTGCTGCCGGTGATCGGCCTGACGCTGCCGTTTTTCAGCTATGGCGGCTCGTCCATCGTGACCCTGTTTGCCGCCATGGGCATGGTCAGCAGCGTCCAGAGCCACTCCCTGCCGGATTGGCTGCGGTAAGGGAGGCGGGCATGGAGCGTAAGTCTGCCGGACTGCGGGCCCGCCGAATGACGGAGGCGGACCTGGAGCCTCTGCACCGGCTGCTGTCGGACCCGGAGGTCATGCGGTATCTGGAGCCGCCCTTTTCCCGGGAGCAGACCCGGGCCTTTCTGGAACGGGCGGGGCTGACGCCGGAGCCGCTGATCCTGGCGGTGGATGACGGCGGCTTTGCGGGGTATGTGATCTGGCACCCCTATGACGATGTGTCCATGGAGCTGGGCTGGGTCCTGGACCGCAGCCGCTGGGGCCGGGGATACTCCGGGGAGCTGACCCGGCTGCTGACGGACCGCGCCCGGCGTCAGGGGCGGGGCGTGGTCATTGAGTGCGTCCCGGAGCAGACGGTGACCCGGCACATCGCGGAAAAGTCCGGCTTCCGCTTCTGCGGCATGGCGGAGGGCTGCTGCGTGTACCGGCGGCAGCCGGACGAAAAAGAACCGCTTTGATCGGCCGACTCAAGCGCGGCAAAAAATCAGAATGGCGCAGCGTAAGCTGCGCCATTCTGCACAATCCGGACTATTCATCCCGGTACGCCGGGAGCCTTGTTATCCGATTATTTACACGATGAAGTACAGCACCAGCGGGATGCACAGCACATACAGCACCGGGTGGACCTTCTTTGCATCGCCCGTCAGCACCTTGATCAGCACGTCCGTCAGCACGCCCAGGCAGATTGCCGCGGCGATGTCGCCGGTGAAGGTGCCGAACAGGATCATCACGAAGGGACCGAAGCAGCTCTTGAAGTCGGAGAAGTCCAGCTTCGTAAAGCCCGACAGCATGGAGAAGCCCACGAAGATCAGCGTCACGCCGGTCACGGCAGTGGGGATCATCAGAAACAGCGGGGACAGGAAGATGCACACCAGGAACAGCCCGCCGCTGACGATCGCCGTCAAACCCGTGCGGCCGCCTGCTTCCACGCCGATGGTGGATTCAATGAAGGTGGAGATGGTGGTGCATCCGGTGCCGGAGCCCACCACCGTGCCAACGGCATCCACCAGGAAGGGCTTTTCAATCTGGGGGAAGTTGCCGTCCTCGTCCAGCATATTGGTCTGGGCGCCCACGGCGATCAGCGCGCCGAAGGTGGCAAAGAAGTCGCTGGTGAACAGGATGAAGATCCACACCAGCGCGCCGGGGATGTCTGCCAGCACGGACTTGAAGTCGTAGCACAGCACCAGGTTGCCGATTTCGCTCATATCCGGCAGGGACACCAGCGTGGTGGGCAGCGTGGACACGCCCATGGGGATGCTGATGACGGTGCCGACAATGATGCCGATCAGAATCGCGCCGCGCACCTTATAGGCCGTCAGCACGCCCATCACCGCCATGGTGATCAGGGCCAGCAGCACCGCGGGCTGGGTAAAATCACCCAAGGCCAGACCGCTGTCGCTGAAGGCGGCAAGGCCGGTGTTCTTAAAGCCCAGATAGGCAATGAAGAAGCCCACAGCGGTTGGTATGGCGATCTTCAGGTTCTTCGGCAGCAGATCCACCACCATTTTCCGCACGCCCAGCACCGTTACCAGGATAAACAGAATGCCGGAGCACAGCAGAAGCGCCATGGCCCAACCAAAGGACACCGTGCCGCTGTTGACCAGCCCGCCGAGAATGAAGTTGCTGCCCATGGCGGTGGACAGCGCCAGCGGCAGATTGGCATACAGGCCCATAAACAGGGTGATGATGCCGCTGACCAGTGCGCACATCACCAGCAGCGCTGACTTGCTGATCACAACGCCGTTTATATCCGTGATGTAGGGATCGGGGCCGAAGCCGCAGATGGCGGAGGGCTGCACTGCCAGCACATAGGCCATGGTCATAAAGGTGGTGATACCCGCCAGCACTTCCCGCCGGACGGTGGTACCGTGATCCTTCAGCTTAAAAAAATCGTTTTTCATGTTGCTCCTCTCTGTGCTCTTTTGCAAGTTGGGTTTTGGGGGATTCGGTTTTATTCCACGACCTCCAGAATGGGGTCGATGACCTTCTGCTGCACCACATCAATGAATCCGCAGTCGGTGATGGCGTAAGCAGGGATCGCCGCCAGACAGATAAAGCTGAGGAACATGAAGGGAATGGCGATTTCCGTGCCCATTTCATGGGCCACCCGGTTCAGTTCCTTCTTCTTCTCCGCCAGCTCATCCAGAGGCAGGTCGCTCAGCAGACCGCAGATGGGATATGCCACCTCGGCGGCCACTTTTCCATTGCGGACGATCACCTGTCCGCCGCCCAGCTCCACGCAGCGGTTCACCGCCAGTGCCATGTCCTCGAAGCTGTCACCCATGACAATGATGTTGTGATTGTCGTGGCCCACGGAGGAGGCCATTGCGCCGCCCCGGATGTGGAAGCCGCCCATAAAGGCCTTGCCCACATTGCCGTTCTTGCCGTGGCGCTCTACCTGCGCAATATACAGCGCATCCTGCTCCACATCGCACTGCACCACGCCGTCCACAACCGGCAGCTCCACGTCCCGGCGATTGGTGAAGGGCATGTAGGGCAGCGTATCCATCACCAGGGCCTTCACCTTCTTGGCGCCTGCGGGGGCATGGATCTTGAAGCTGTCCGCCGTGATGGGGTTTTTCAGGTGCATGGTGTTCAGCACACAGGGCTCATGCTCTGCCGTCTCATAGTGCACCAGCAGCTTGCCGTTGTCTGTGATCTGGCGGCCGCCGGCGAAGGTGGTCAGCACGCGGAAATCCTCCGGGCCGGTGGTGATGTTGACGTCTGCCCGGCGTCCGGGTGCCAGTCCGCCGATTTCCCGGTCCAGATTGAAAGCCCGCGCGCAGTTGACGGTGACCATCTGAATGGCCTTGACAAAGTCCAGACCCATGCCCAGGGCCGTGCGCAGCGAGTCGTCCAGATGGCCCCGCTCCTGCAGGTCCACCGTGTGCAGGTCGTCGGTGACGATGCTGACCATGGCGGTGTCCAGATGATTTTCCATCACGGTCTTCAGCAGCACCGGCATATTCCGGGCGGCGCTGCCCTCGCGCATCATCAGGTGGCAGCCGTTGCGCAGCCGCTCAAACACATCCTTTTCGCAGAAGGACTCATGGTCGGTGGACACACCGGCGGCGATGCAGGCGCTCATGGCCGGGCCGTACATATCCGGCAGATGGCCCTGCAGGGTCTTGCCGGGCATAGACAGCGTGGTGTCAAAGGACTCCAGCAGATCGGGGAACCCGGCTGTGATATAGGGGCCGACACACTCGGACAGGCCCACCGCGTCCGGACGCTTCAGGGCCTTGCGGATAATCTCCGGATTAAAGCGCCCGCCGCTGGTCTCCAGATTGGGGGAAAACGGCACGTGGGACGGCACCACGAAATAAATTTTCAGGTCTGTGGCCTCGGCCTCCTTCAGGATGGCCTCGATGCCCTCCAGCCCGGACACCACGCCCACCTCGTGCAGGTCCGTCATAATGCCGGTGGTGCCGTGTGCCAGCACCGCCTCGGCAAAGGGCCGGATGGCCAGCGAGGAGCTTTCCGGATGGATATGTCCGTCCAGGAAGCCGGGGGTCAGATACTTTCCCTCCGCGTCCACCACCCGGGTGCCCTCGCCGATGCAGTATTCCACATCGCCCACGGCAGCGATGGTGTCGCCGCAGATGGCCACGCCGCCGTCATAGATCTCACCGGAATAGACATTGACCACCTTGCCGTTCCGGATCACCAGATCGGCCGGAGTCTCACCCTTCGCAACGGACAGTAATTTCTGATTCATGCTGTACCTCCATACTAAACGCATAATTCCGCTTGCTGCTTCTATGTTCTGGTGCCCCGCACCGTTGAAAACCCTTTAAACCTTCACCACCGGGAAGCGGTCCGGCAGCTCAATGCCCGCCCGCTTATAGATGGCCTTGGCCCGGTCGCAGGCCTCCTTCAGGATGGCCTCCTCGTCCAGGGTTAGGATCTTCCGGTCCCGCATAAGCCACTTGCCGTCGCACATGGTGGATTGGATATTGGCCGAATGCATGGCCGTTACCAGGGCGGCGATTTTGTCGTTCACCGGCATCATCGACGGACCGTGGGGGTCAATGACGATCAGGTCCGCCTTCTTGCCGCATTCCAGACTGCCGTACAGGTCCTCGTCCAGCAGTGCGCGGGCGCCCCACTTGGTGGCCATCCGCAGAATATCCTGCGAGGGAACCACCGTGGGGTCCAGACGCCAGCCCTTGTGGATCAGGCTGGTCAGCCACATCTCGTCCACCATGTCCATGTGGTTGGAGGAGGACGCGCCGTCCGTACCGATGGAGGGCCGCAGCCCCATCGCCAGCATCTTCGGGATCCGTGCAAAGCCCAGCACGCGCATGGCGGAAGCTGGGTTGTGGGAAATCTTCACTTCCCGCTTCTTGAACAGCTCCAGCTCCTCATCCGTCAGCCATACTGTGTGAACGGCCAGCAAATTCTTATCCAGCACGCCCAGCCGCTCCAGATGCTTCACCGTGCCCTCGCCCCAGCGGGCATAGGTATATTCCTTCTCCTCCTTAGCCTCGGCCACATGCATGTGGATGCCGACGCCGTATTTGTCCGCCAGCTCCTTGGTGCGGACGCACAGTTCATCGGTGTTGTTGAAAATGGTGCGCAGGCCGAACCATACCTGCACCCTTCCATCGGCCGTATTGTGGAATTTCTCCAGGTCCGCCACCTGCTGCTCCAGCTCCTGCTCCATGGTGCGCTGCCAGATTTCCGGCAGCCCCTCGCCGCAGTCCATCACGGATTTGGCCAGTTTGCCGCGCAGACCGGACTCCGCCGTACCCCGGGCCATGCCGGAGACGAACTGTCCGCCGGGCTCAGCAAAGGAGGTCACGCCGGAGCGGATCAGCTCCAAGCTGGTCATCAGCGTGGACACATAGGAGTCCTCCTCCGTCATGCTGCTCTCAAAGGGCCACATCCGGTCGTGGAGCCAGCAGATGAAATCCACATCATCGCCTACGCCCCGGGAAATCTGCTGGGAGGTGTGCACATGGGTATTCACAAACCCGGGCAGCACATACTTGCCCTGCAGGTCAATGACCTCCGCGTCGGGCTTCACCAGCCTGGGGTCAACCTTACCGACCGCCGTAATGCGGTCATCCTCCACCAGCACGCCGCCGCCGTCAAAAACGGTGTCCTGCTGATCCATGGAGACGATGTAGCCATTCTTCAAATAGGTTTGCATGAGATCCCTCCATCCAGATACTTGTCAAGCTGCTTCAAAAATGATATACTCACCCTACAACCTATAACAGTTATAGGTTCAAGCCCTAATTTTGATTTTTCCGGATTTTCTGGTGTTCTCACAAAATCCTGCTGTTATACCCCGGAAAAATGGGAGGTTTTTTATGAAAGAATTTTTGACCATCGGGGAGCTTGCCGACATTTTCAACATGGATGTCCAGCTGCTGCGCCATTATGACGCCAAGGGCCTGTTGGTGCCGCAGGTGCGCAACAGCGAAAATAACCGCCGCTTTTACCACTTCGACCAGGTCTATCCGCTGGCCACGATCCGGTATCTGCGGCGGCTGGACTACTCTCTTGCCCAGATCAAGGCCTTTCTCCACAGCAACGGCCTGCGTGATAACCTGCAAATGCTCTCCCAGCAGGCGCAGCAGCTGCGCCGTCAATGCGACGAGCTGAACGCCACCATCCAGATCATCCAGCAGAAGGTGGAGTTTATCGAGCGGGAGCAGGCCGCCAGCCAACGGGATAAATTCTATGTCCGCTCCTTCCCGCGCCGGGCCTTTCTGCACATCGGCGAGGAAATCAACCTCTTTACCCATGAGCTGTTTTACTTCTATCCCACCGTGGGCTTTTATCAGGGGCAGCGGAAATGGTTCGGCGCCTACCTCTATGAAGATACTCCCGCCGAGGCCCGCCGCCTGCCGGACCTGATGGCCGACCAGCCCGTTTCCTATATCCCCGCCGGGGACTATCTCTGCGGCTATCACTATGGGCCGTATCTCACCATTCAGGACTCCATTGACCGCCTGTTTGACGAAGCCCGCCGCCGGAAGCTGCCGGTGGATGACTGTGTTATCACCCCCAACATCGTGGATCAGTGCTGCGAGGGACACCCGGATAATTATATTACCGGTCTGGAGGTGCGCATTCTTTCCTCTGATGAACAAAATGAAAAAACGCCCTCTGCGGCCATTTCCAAGCCCGAGGACGTGTAAGCTGCTGCGTATACCGGTGGGAGCCGGAGAACCGCTGGTTCAAACGCAGTGTATGCCGCGGGTACATAGGACCATCCCTCCTGGGCATAGGATTGCCGTGAAGGAGGGATGGCTTATGTTATCGGCGGCTTTGCTGTTGCTGTCCAACAGCTTGTTTCTGACGCTGCACCTGTCCGGAAATCCCGGGTCGTTTCCCCGTCCTTTGTCCCGACAGGAGGAGCGGGAGTGCCTGGAGCAGTGGGGCAGGGGAGACCTGTCTGCCCGCAACCGCCTGGTGGAGCACAATCTCCGCCTGGTGGCCCATATCATCAAGAAGTACTACACCCAGGCTGCCAACCAGGAGGATCTGATCTCCATCGGCACCATCGGCCTGATCAAGGCCGTGAACACCTTCCAGCCGGACAAAAAAATCCGCCTGGCAACCTATGCGTCCAGGTGTATTGAAAATGCTATACTAACCTAACGGAAGAAACGGCCTTGCAGGTGGCGGAACGGACACCTTTTGAGGCAAAATGGCATCTGCTGGCGAGTGTTGGAGTCCGCTGCTATATTTTGATTTCCAATGTATCGGGCGCGGTAAAAGTAGCCCCGCTCCAGATTCTTCAATTTCCGGTGGTGCTGCCGCACAAGTTTCAGGACGCAGAAAAGTTCAATTTGCAGTTCTCGGACTTCTCGGAAATCGCCGAAACGGCGGACAAGCTGCGCTGGCTTCGCTACCAGAAAGGACTGCGGCAGAGAGACGTTGCAGACTACGCTGGGATAGACCGGAGCACCTACGTCCACTATGAGGAATACGGCAAGGACCTCTATCCGCCGGAGCACATGGAGAAAATCGCGCAGCTTTTTGAAGTGCCGGTCGATATGCTTCTGGATGACTACAATCTATTTCTGAGGAATGGTCAAGGCAACCAGATCAAGGCGATCCGAACGAAACTGGGGCTGACGCAGAGACAATATGCGGACAAGCTGGGCGTCAGCCTTGGAAATCTCAAGCATTGGGAGCAAAACCGCAAGCAGATTTTCAAATCCACATGGGAGAAGTATTTCAAGCAGAGTCTTGAAAGCTGCAAAAAAGTCCGATAGAATTATTACAGAATCATTCAGGAGATGCCGACCCATGATTATCAAATCTTCGACTGCACTGTGTAACGACTACAGCATGATCTCTGATTTGGCGCATGAAGAAGCTGAACAGCGCGAGGAAACCTTGAAGCTGCGCGCAAAGCTGGAGGCAGCAGAGGCTGCCCGACTTTCCGGTGCGCCTGCCTATACGCTGGAGGAATCCAGAAAACGGCTGGAGGCGATCTATCGGCGTGACTGACCTTGCGCTCAGCGGGAGCTTGAAGCCATCGCGCGGCTCTATGTGAACCTTGTGGGGCCAAATTTAGCGAGAAACATATGAAAAACGAGCAGACCGGCTGTTGAGGCTGGTCTGCTCGTCTGCTATGTATTATTGCTGCGCTTTTATATGCTTCACGGCGGCGTCCATCAGTTCCAGCTTCTCCTCTGTGCCGCAGGGCAGAAGGTGGATGTTTTTCAGCGCCTGATCCGCCTGAAATTTTGCAAGTTGCTGCTCCAGCTCCTTTTGCGCTTGCTGAGACTTGGGGAAAATCAAAAATACGTCCATGGCTGCCCTCCTTTCCGGAGCGTTTCCTGCTTCAATTTATGCGTGTTTTTCGGTGCGTATGTAGACAGATATGAAAATAGTCCTTCTACTAACCAGTTGCTGAATTTTTCCGTGAATTGTTAGTAACTGCCTTAAACATTTTCACTCAGCATTTTTCTGAGCTTCTCTAACGCACTTACTTTGTAATAGTGGACCGTACACCTCTTGACACCGAAAGCCTTTTCAAACTCGTGCTCGGTCATAGGATCATCTAATAAATACAGACGGGTGATTACTTCCTGCTCAATCTCCGACAAATGGCACATTGCATCGAGCATATTCTCCGTGAGAATGCTGCGAAGGACATCGTCCTCCACATGGCAATCAGGGTTCTCCAGCAAGGCCTCTCCATTTACTTCCCAATCCTCAGTGTTAGGAGAAACATTGTAGGAGATCACCTCGATGCCCAATGCATTCATGGTTTTCTGTAGATAACAGGCCCTGTTGTTTTCACGCTTCCACTCTTTTGCGGTTTGACTGTCAACTTCCATATAGATGATCGGTTCGCCGGACTCGCCGCCGGGAACCCTAGCGATATTCTCCTTGCGGGACTTTCCATCTGCCGTTTCCATAAAACGAGCAAATTCATAGCTGCTCATCTTTTTCCAATTATCCGGTTCGTCCTTGGTTCGATCTTTCTTGATCCAGAATTCCTTCTTCATGATTCGTAGCTCCTTATTTTGAAATTTGGTTTGTTGGTTGAAATCCAAATTTCGGAGCTACGGATATCGGCCTATGTAGCAAAGCCAGGCACAAAACATAAAGGTCCTTTCCCAAGCGCGAGCTTTGAGAAAAGACCTTCTAACGCAGTACGAAGCAAAACCGTGCAAAAAAGCGCCGCAGAAATCGGAAAGAGACATCAGGATACAATGATCCTGTAATTTGTCTCAATCCGGCTTCGTACGGCGCTTGGAAGTTTTTCAGCCCTTTACGGGTCCTGCTCCGCTTGCACGATTAGAAATCGTATTGTTTTCAGATATTCAGTTATAAGTTATCTGGTGACGTTCCGCTTGCGGTTATCGAAGCGGATATACCTATGGTGCCGATGCTGCCTTCTGAAGTAGGCCAGGTTGATGGGACCTTCAAACTTACATTTGCGGCATTTCACTTCCGCATGACCGTTTCGGTCAGCGTACACACCAAGGATGCGAAAGCCGCAGATTGGGCAGTTAAGGTTCCTCTTTTCCATGGATTCTACTTCCATGCGTGACAGTTCCAATTTTCGGAGCACCTCGTCGCTGGGTGTACCGAAACGTGCGTCATACTGAATCATATTGATGCCTTCGGGAAAAGAGCGTGGTCAATATATTCTTCGATCGGTCTGCATTCCAGCAGCCTCAGTTCTCTGAGCCGGTTGATAAGTGCCGAATAAGATACGCCAAGCGCATCCGACATGGACTGAAGTCTGATCTTTGTATCCGGCGCAAAGACGCCTTCGGTATAGTAGACGATCGGCTGTCCGTTGTTATACTTTTTCAACGCTCGGCCCACCAGGAAAGGCGGCATTAAAACAGCGGCACCCAGTCTGTTGGTCAAGGTTTCGTTGAGAGAAAACATCTTTGCCAGTTCCTCACCGGAATAATGTGTTCCTGCTTCATGGGCGTGGATCTGGACGTGACGGCCACGCCCCAGCACATCGACAATCACAAGGCCTACGTTCAGGCCTGGATCCAGTCCATCCGGGACAAGCCCGAGACCCTGATCCGTGCCATCAAGGACGCACAGGCGGCAGCCACCTATATGGACTACAAGGCCGGGCTCATCACCGACAAGGAGTATGAACAGGCCTGCGGGTCCGTGCTGGAGGTGAAGCAGAAGGAACGGGATCGGGAACGCTGATTCGCACAGTTGACGCCGCCGTCCCCTCCGGCTACACTGGAGAAAAAACGGAGGTGCCCGCTATGTTCTTTCGCAAGCGTGACAAAGTTGTCCTGACCCTGACGCCGCAGGAAGCCCGCTATGCCCGCAGCATCCTTCTCCGCTGGCGCAATAAGCTGCTGAATGCCGGAAAGTCTACGGAGGATGTAGAGGAACTGATTCTGAGGCTGGCAAGGTAATTCAGAAGGTGCAAAAGCAACTCGTTATATGCGGAAGGAGCCTTGCAAAAATTTACAAGGCCCCTTCACATCATAGCAATTCTGCCATGTAAAGAGGCAGATGAATGATGCCGTCTTTGATCATAACATCTTTGGTGTAGAGAATATAGGAATTGCCAATTACAGATGAGAAGTGCTTTCGAAATTTATCTAAAGAGGAATGGGAGCGATAATTGCCGGATTTAACCTCTACCGGAGCAATCTTTTTCCCTTCGGTAATTAGAAAGTCGATTTCCATGTGGTTTTCCCGGTTTTGGCTGTCGGAACGAGAGTAAAAGTACAGGCGCGAACGGCTATGGCGAAGCATCTGTGCAACAATGTTTTCCATCAGCATTCCTTCGTTGATATTAAGTTTATCGAAGAGAATTGCACGATAAAGTTCATTGTCTGTGTATTTTTTATCCTGGAAAGTGTGCGTTACAAGTAATCCGGTATCTGCCATATAACACTTCTGCGTGGCGTTATCAGCACTCAGCGCAAGCCCAACATGAGGATCCGTTGCATTGAAGCAGGTATTTACGATCATGGCTTCGTTCAGCCACACAAATGAATCCTCATAAGTGCGAAAACGAGCCTGCTTTCCGAGAGACGAAAGCTTGTATTTCTTTTCTTTTTTTGAAAGCTGACCCGGAATGCCATCGAATACGGCAAACACTTTATCTTCATATCCCTCTGCAAATTTTGCCACATCCTCATGATACAGCTTCAGAATCCTGCGTTTGGCAACATCGGATGCCTCGAAGTCCTTGCCATTCATGTAAGCAAGAACGGACTGAGGCATCCCCCCAACCAGAATGTATTGGCGAAAGTCATTCATGATCTTCCGGTGAAGTGCTGCGCCAAGGGGTTGCTTTGCTTCAAAACAATGCCGAATCAGTGGATATGTGGCCTCGTCTCCCATTGCCCAGAGAAATTCCTCAAAATCCAGCGGAAACATCTCAATGTGATCCTCTTCCGAAGGAATAATGATATCTTGGACATTCTTTTTCAGCCGAATCAGCGATCCTGTTTCAAGGTAATCAAACCGGCCATCCGCTACAAGATATTTGATAAGCTGGCGTGCTCTCGGATATTGTTGAACTTCATCAAAAATGATCAGCGATTCCCTTCTGTGGAGAGGCGTTGCATAAAAGGCTGCGAGTTTTGCGAAGAATAGATCAAGATCAGAGCTATCGTTGGCGAATAGATCCAGTACGTCTGTGGGAGCTCGTCCAAAATCGATCAGGATATAGCTTTTGTATTCAGCCTTTGCAAACGCTTCGGCAATATAACTTTTGCCGACACGGCGTGCGCCATCGATCATCATGGCAGTTGTTCCGTTGCTGCTGCTTTTCCACGCTACGAGTTCATCGTATATTTTTCGTTTCAGCATCTTCTCACTCCTTATGCAGATAGCTTACCCTATTTATATGCCAAGTATAACACGGGGAACACAAAAAAGCAAGTTCGTAGGAGTTTAATTTGCACGAAAAAGCAAGTTCATGAGATGCGGATCCGCACGAAAAAGCAAGTTCAGCCTTTGCCCGTTCAAATACAAAAATCAAAGGAGGCAAGCCTATGCTCTATCTCGGTGCGCTGTTTCTGGCCAAGGTGCTGGACAACGCCCTTTCCACTACAAAAACCATACTGATCCAGAGAAGTCGGTGGGTTCTGGCGGGTATCGCCGCGATCCTGTCCGACTTCATTTATTTCTGGATCACCAAGCGTATCGTGTCGGCGGACAGTATGCTGGCACTGCTGGTAGTCGCCATCGCGGGCGGCGTGGGCTGCTCGCTGGCCTGCCTTGTGAGCGATCAGCTCAGCAAGGACAGAACCTATGTGAACGTCATTATGTCGGATAATCTGGAGGCCATGCAGGCCTTCCGGGATTTCCTGGCGGAGCACCACATCACCAATGTGGCTGCCGACACCTATACGCTGGACTGGAACACCAAAACCATCACCATTACCGCTTATCCCGAAACCAAGGCCGAGAGTCGGCTGATCACTCGCTACATTGCGGAATGTCCGCTGAAGTTCAAGCGTCTGGTGCAGCCGGGATGAGAGAAAGAGAGGAACAATGACACCTGAAGAACTGAATACTGCCAGCTACCACAAGATGGAGGCGGAACAGGACAGCTACCGGGACTGGCTGCTGACCCTTCCGCCGGATGAGATCCTGCAGCACGCTTATGAGTACGCCGTGCGGCAGGATATTTTATTTGCCATGGAGGATCTGGAACTGCAGCCCGAGCAGTGCCAGGCCCTGATGAAATCCCCGTGCCCCGTTGCCGACGTCCTGCGGGATTTTGAAAAGCTGGAGCTGGGCTACATGGAGACCCTCCGGGACTGCATTGAGGGCCGTGCTGATAAGCTGAAATATGGCGCTCTTTTTGAACAGAACAATGACTTCGTCGGTTGGATCTCCATTGACGAAACGAGCATCCACTATCCCGTCATGCAGACGCCGGATAACCCGGATTACTACCTGAAGCACGGCTTTGACAAGGCATACAGCAACTATGGCGTGCCCTACATCGACGAGGGCTGTGCGCCGGGGCTCAGCAACAACATCGTTATCTACGGTCACCATATGAACGACGGCACTATGTTCGCTGACCTCTGCGGCTATGCGGACAGGGGCTTCTATGAGGGGCACAAGACTATCCGCTTTGACACCCTATCCGGCTCCGGCGAATATGAGGTGGTGGCTGCCTTCCGGTTCAACACCAACCGGGACACCTTCCGGTACAACGAGTACACCAACATGGATGAAGCGGAATTTGCCGAATTTCTGGAGAATGTCCGGGCCCGGGCGCTGTACGATACGGACATGGAAGTGGAATACGGCGATACGCTGCTGACTCTCTCCACCTGCGAATACACCTACAAAAACGGCCGTTTCGTGGTGGTGGCAAAGAAGGTGGGCTGATGGCGGAAATCAAGACCCGGGAGAAATCCAAAGGCATCAAGGCACTGGTGGCCGCCATCGCCGCAGGCGGCTGGGTGGCGCTGATCGTCATAGTGATCATCTGCCTGATCGCCGCAGTGGTGGCATGCTTCGGCATCTTCTTTTCCAGCGAGGATACCGGCAGCGACAAGCCCATGCGGACGGTGGTGCAGGAGATCAATCAGGAGTATCAGGCGCAGCTGGACGATATCAAAGGCTCTGTAGTCTACGACACGTTGGAGATGTCCGGTTCCCGGGCCGTCTGGCCGGAGGTGTTGTCGGTCTATGCAGTGAAGGTTACCTCCGATCCGGATAACCCGCAGGAGGTGGCCACGGTCACACCGGAAAAGGAGCAGATTCTGCGGGATATTTTCTGGGCGATGAACACCATCTCCCACTCCACCACCACGGAAAGCGTGACGACCATCATCGAAAGCGACGACGGCCACGGCAACATTCTGGAGGAGACCGTCACGGAGACCAAGACCACACTGCACATTGTGGTCAGCCACAAAACGGCAACGGAGATGGCAGCGGAATACGGCTTCGGAGAACGGCAGCTGGAGCATCTGGATGCCCTGCTGGAGGAAGGCACCTCCGGAATGTGGGCGGCTGTGCTCTACGGCGTGTACGGTGCAGACGACCAGATCGTGCAGGTGGCGCTGACGCAGGTAGGCAACGTAGGCGGCGAGCCCTATTGGTCATGGTATGGCTTCGGCAGCCGTGTGGAATGGTGTGCCTGCTTTGTTTCCTGGTGCGCCGACCAGTGCGGCTACATCGACACCGGTGTCATTCCCAAATTCACAGGTTGCGTCAACGGCGTCCAGTGGTTCCGAGACCGTGGCCAATGGGCGGATAACGCCATCGAGCCTGCGCCCGGCATGATTATCTTCTTCGACTGGGACAACAAGGGTCACTCCGGCCCGCAGGACGGGCAGTCCGACCACGTGGGCATTGTCTGGAAGGTCGAGGACGGGATCATCTACACCGTGGAGGGCAACTCCGGCGACAGCTGCCGGGTGAACCAATACCCGGTGGGATACTATGAGATTCTGGGGTACGGTGTGGTGGCCTATTAACAGCGTAAGACTAGTTATCAAGTTACTCAGCTGTATTATTTGAAATAAGGTGGGTGCTATAGCCGATATACCACCCGTCACATACTAAGACGGAGACGGCAACAGCGGGGGCAACTTTTCCGCCGCGTGCGGGCGTATCCGAAGGGAGTTGATGCAAATGCCTGAAATCAAGATCAAAATTCGGGACAAGCGGGCCGGAGGCACGGGGACCGTGATCTGCGGCAACAGCGACTATACGGTGGTGTGGGACCTGGATGCAGAGTGGGCCGCTTACGATACCAAGACCATGCGGGTGAACCTGGCAGACGGCACCTATCAGGACGTGGTATTCACCGGCAATACGGCGGCTCTGCCGGTGCTCAGCACGCCGGGGTGGGCGTCCGTGGGCCTGTACGCCGGGGACCTGCACACCAGCCGGGCGGCGGACCTGCGGGTGCTGCCGTCCGTCACCACGCCCGGCGGCGCTCCGGCGGACCCGCCCGAAAGCGTGTACGATCAGCTGATGGAGCTGATCCGTGGCATGGGCGGTGCGTCTGAGGAGGACATCGCCAAGGCGGTGGCAGGATACCTGACCGAGCATCCGGTGAAGGAGGCGGACCCCACCGTACCGGCGTGGGCCAAAGAGGACAGCAAACCGACCTACACGGCGGCAGAGGTGGGGGCGTTGTCGGCGGACACGCTGCAGGCGGCCACGGAGGCGGCGCTGGCACAGGCCAAGGCCAGCGGAGAGTTTGACGGAAAAGACGGTAATACCGGCCCGCAAGGCCCCAAAGGCGACACCGGCGATACCGGTCCGCAAGGTCCCAAAGGCGACACCGGCGGCACCGGCCCGCAGGGCCCCAAAGGCGACACCGGCGACACCGGCCCCAGGGGCCCCGCTGGCCACGCCCCGGTGAAGGGGACGGACTACTGGACGGCAGCGGACAAGGCGGAGATAGTCGCTGATGTGCTGGCGGCCCTGCCGGACGGGACGGAGGTGAGCTACTGATGGCAAAGAAGCTCTATGAGGAGGCAAGCGTCCTGGCCATCGCAAACGCCATCCGGGCCAAAAACGGCAGTACGGCCACCTATAAGGTCGCCCAAATGGCCGATGCCGTTTTGGCGATCGCTCCGCTACAGCCTGACGTGGAGGAGTACCCGCAAATGAGCACCACGGTTGCGGCCTATCTGACTGCGGCGGAGGCCGCTTATACGGACGCCAACGGCGGCAGCGTAAGCGTGCTGGACAGCTACACGGGGGCCAGCGGAATCAAGGATGCTCCGCTGGGCAAAGCGCTCACGATGCAGGGGGGAACGCGTTACCAGCAGGATGAGACCACCGGCATCGGGGGAAAGCTCAACAATATCCTGGGAGGAGAAACCGTGATCTACAACGCAGTCCCCGGGCACGTCCTCCGCTACATCGTGAAAGGCAGCGGAGGGGATGTAATCGACAGCGGGCGCGTGAAGCCGACCGGAACAGTTCGCATGATGAAGTTTATCGGCTATGTGAAAAACTGCCGGGACCTCGGTGGATGGGCATGTGACGGAGGAACCGTCAGGTATGGGCGGATGTATCGTTGCGCCGCACCGGGTGCAGCGGAATCCGCAGATGCCAATATCGCCCAAAATGCAAACATCCGCTACCACTTTGATCTGCGGGATAACGCGTCTCTGGAAAGCTCCCCGTTTGGGAGCGAGGTGTATTACAAGCGGTATCCCCTGTCGGCCTATTACAGCGACCTCGTCGACCTGACGAAATCCCATTACGCAGAGATGGCCGCACTTCTGCGGGCGGTGTTCGATGTGGTCATCCACGGGAACGGGGTGATCTATCACTGCTCACTGGGGCGGGACAGAACGGGGACCCTGTCGTTCATCCTGCTTGCGCTGCTTGGCGTTTCCAGAAAGCACGTGGACATGGACTATGAGCTTTCGGGCTTTTCCTCTCTCTCGGATGCCGGAACGCCGCAGAAGCGGACCTCGGCCAACTACACCGGCCTGGCCAATTATTTCGCGTCATTCGGAAAGTCCTCCCTCCGGGATAATGTCGTGAAGTGGGCATTGAAAGCCGGATTGACGATCGACGAGCTGAACGCATACCGTTCAGCAGCCATAAACGGAACGCCCGCCGCGCTGAATGCCTCCGACTACGTTACGCAGTATACTCTGACGCAGCATCTGACGGACTGCACAAGCAATGCTGCGGGGACGGAAATCAGCGAAGGCGCGGCGCTCAGCGTCACGATTACCCCCAATGCCGGGAAGAAACTCGGCAGCATCTCGGTCACCATGGGCGGCACAGATATCACGGTCACGGCGGTGTCCGGCAGCACCGTCCATATTGCAAGCGTGACCGGGAACGTCGTTATCACGGCTGTGGCGACTGCGGCGTATACAAATCAGATCCCCATTTCGACGGACGCCGGCGGGGCGGTATTCAACGGCGTCGGATACCAGCAGGGATACCGGCTGAACAGCACTGGTGAACCGTCCTCGCAAGCATCGACATACATTACCGGATTCATCCCGGTCCATTCCGGGGACACGGTACGATTTGAGGGGATGAACCTGAAGGAAGGGTCGGCCGCTATCAACGAACAACGCATCGCATTTTATGATGCGAACAAGGCGGTGATAGCAGCCCCGTACTGGAAGGATACTGGAACGAATACCATGTCGGGCGGGTATCTTGCCAGCCTCACGGTTCCGGCCTATTCCGGCAAGACAGTGGCCTTTGCGCGATTCGGATGCTACTGGATCGATTCGCATTCGATCATTACGGTAAATGAGGAGATCGGGTAAGTCTGACACTTTCAGTTACTCAAAGGTCGTGGACTAGACGGTTTGAAACTCGTTGTCGGAGGCGAATACATAAACAAGAGCATGTCTCACCGGTAAATACCGGCGAGACATGCTCTTGTTCTACACAAATATCAGAATATAAAAGTCAATATATGCTTAGATTATAAACAGATATGGCATCACTCCTTGAGAATCATGCGATAGACTGTACCAGAACCCATAGGCGATAAGGAGAAATATCCCACAGGAAATTGGAATTTTTGTGCCCCGTTCCGTATTTTTCAATAGGGCCCCATAAAATACCCCTTCATAAACATAAAAGTACCAACTGATGCGTTCGATAAAAGTCGGGAAGAAGTATCCCAATGAGACGAGCAAAAGCCCAAAAAGATAAATTATGTACGATATGCGCACGTCGAATTTTTCGGAAGCATGGATGGATGACAGGAATTCCTGATACATTGCACTGTGCGCCATTAACAGCATACACAACATCCATAGTGCAAGCTTTACCGGCACGATCAGCCCTATGTTAATGGAAAGATCAGAAAAATAGCGGCTATATTGGGCCATCTTATTTGAAAGCAGGACAATGATTAACGGAACGCAAAGAATGAAAAGAATGTACAGGAGCTTTTGCTTCTGCTGCAATTCCTTCCACTGAAATGCATTCAGCAGCAGAAGAAGGAAGCCTACGATTGCAGTCTGGTGGAACAATGCGGCGATACAAATGCACAAAATAAAGCGCAGGGACTTTTTCTGCCCCAAATAGCGCGTTCCCCAAAAAACGATTGCCACAGCGACAAATTGCCTTATCCCGTTGAGGGACATGAAGTAGAAAGACATATAATAGAATACGACCATGCATGGAAAGGACGCGATCCCGCGCAGCTCCCAAAATCGTAAAATAATGCAGGCGTGCGTAATCAGCGCCAATAGCCCAAGCAAAAACGATGCATTCGGGATCACGTGCAAAATACCATAGCAGATGTATTTGAAGGACTCCTCCAGACCGTAGGCATAGGAAAACATCCCCTTGTATATGTACGAAAACTTCTCAACATAGCTCGGGGTATCAAGACCTACCGAATAGGCTCGCAGACCGGCAGCCATGGTAAGGGATAGAATGATTACCCATATGAGAAGCTTGCGGTTTCGCTTCTCGGCAAAATAAGAGAATATCCAGCACTCTATCAGTAAGCCGAAATAAACAATATAGGATAGCAGCATCACAGTGTCCCCTTACAATGTAGTGAAGATATTCTTTTCAGAATGACGTGCAGCATTTGACTAAACTCGCGCCAATATAAGAAAATAAGTACGACGAAAATGCAGATCTGCAGCAGCAAAAGACGATTTCCCCAGTATGCGGCGAACATCTGTCCCCAAAGCAGCCCGTAGCTGAGGGGTTCCTTTATGCGTGCGTTCTTCAATTGAATATGCCGCAGGATCCATATATAACGCATCATCCATACGCAGAAGAAGCCTATAGCCGTGGCGACCGCTGCGCCATAGCTTCCCAAAAGGGGGATCATGCAGAGGTTCAGAAATGTATTAATGCCCGCCCCTATCAGCGCCGTTGAAGATATCAGTCTCGTGCGGTTCAATGCAAGGCACATGTTTTCACAGGAAAGCGACATGTAGTTAAATAATGCCGATAAAAGCAGAGGAGGTACGAATTGCCAGGCCGCATAGAATTCTTTGGCAAATAGCAGCCGCGATAACGGAATGTTTATCAGCATCAGGGCGGAGGAACACAGCACCATAGAAAAGCTGATGACCGCATAGCTTTGCCCCAAGAATCCATCCTTATCTGTTGGATCGAAATTTTGCAGCACCGAAACGGAATACGCTTTGGAAATGGTTGCGCCAAGGGTGGAGATAATAGTCGGAACCTTATAGGCCACAGCCAAAAGCCCGGTTGCAGAGACGCCGCAGAAAAAGGAAAGAATATACTTATCCAGCGAATTATTGATCCACCAGGAAAGTGCGCTGACGATCATCGGCAGGCTGAAGACAATGATCCGGCGGGTCAACTCCGGATCATTTATCCGGAAAGAGATGTATCGTCCCAGACGAGCTGCGAGCATCAGATACAGCAGACTCAATACATGCCCGAGAATATTCGCCAGTAAATATCCGTTTACACCCCAACGGAAGATCAGCAGAAACAAAAGATTGCATGACACAGTTATCAGACAAGTAATAACTGAGGCGATCGTGATTTCTTTGACCTTGTCCAGGGCTCTCAAAAAATAGTTCACAACATTGCCCAGCGCACCGGTGAGATAGCTTGCAAGAAAAAAAGCAATGTAAGCTCCGTTCAGGTCCACAACTCCCAGCATGGTCAGCAAAAATGTTGCAGACGCCAAAAAAACAAAGCCAGCTGATACAATACGCAGGCCAATGGAAAAGACTTTGCGGGGATCATCTTGTCCGGCAACGGAAAAACGCAGAATGGCATCCTGAACTTGCAGAGTCAATATAGGAAGAAGCAGCTGAACGGTTGTCGTGATCAGATCTATCGTTCCGTATTCCAGGGTGGACAGGCACTCTGTATACAGCGGAACCATGAAAAATGAGATGGTTTTTGGGATAAAGCTTGCTAAAAAAAAGAGAAAGACGTTTTGGATCAGTTTCTTGCTTTTTTCGAGTTTATTATTCATGCTTCCTCTGCTTTCTGCAAAAATCGGAAAAAGTTTCTGCAAGAGAACTCCATCCGCGATATCGTGCAATTGCGATCGCTTTGCCCAGCCGTTTGGCCGTTTTTACAGGAAGGATGCGATGCAGGCGACGGGTGATTTTCCATGCGTATTTTTCCTCGCTGCTCCACCAGCTTCCTGCGAACCAATGAATGGCGACCGTGTTTTCTGTCTGTTTTAAAAGGCCGGTATCCAATGCCAAAGGGCAAAAGTAATCCGCAGGGTAAATCGTAAGTCCTGCAACAGACTGACATTGACCATTCTGGAGCATCCCCCGTTCGAGACAGATATCTGTCAGGCGAGATACATTCGTGGTCGTGTTCAACGTTCCGTCCGGATTCAAAAACTGCATATTGCTGTACTGCAGCAGAAATTCTTTAAAAAGAGGGAATTCCGGCTCACAGGCCATGACACATGTTGCAACATGCGAGGCATCCTCAAACCCTGCAAAAGCTGCCTGGTTCATAAAACGATCCAGAGGGGCAACAAGCTCTACATCCGTATCCATATAGACTCCGCCATACCTGATCAGAGCATAAAGGCGTACATAGTCTGCAACAAATGCCCACTTTTGTGCTGCATATGCCTGTTGGACATAGAGAGGCAGGGCGGAAAGATTGATCTTCGTTTCATTCCATTCCACAATCTCATAATCAGGGCAAAACTTTTTCCAACTGGCAATGCAGCGCTGCGCATCCTCCGGCAAGGAAGTCTTACCAAACCAACAATAATGGATGATTTTAGGAATTTGATGCGGCACTTCCATACTACGCCCTCCTTTGTTTTACCCAGTTATTCACGTGCCAGTATAATGGGGGGCTTATGGCAAATAACAACGCTTTGCAAACGGTCTTTGGACGCCTGGCATTGCATAGTACGAAGCGCTTGTGAATATAAGCTTTCCCATATTGCTGGAGTCTGCCGGCCTGAAACAGGCTCAGGTATTTTGTTACAAGCGAATCCAGCAGGCGATTTTTCAGCTTTTGATCTGCAAGTTGTTTATACAAATCGGTTAGCTCCAAAATGCTGTCATACAAATCGGCGGCATTTTTGCGCAAGTCCTGCTGCGTGGTGATGGAGTCATCTCTGGTGATATAGTGGTAAAAGCAAATACCACTTTCAATTACCCTTTCGGCAGATAGAAATGCACGGGGCGTAAACTGTTCGTCTTCATGGAGAATTCCCGGCTTGAAAACAAGCCGGTTCTCCTGCAGAAATTCACGCCGGTAAATATACAGTACCGCCGCCATAGGCATAGAGCCTTCATGCAGCGCCAGCTTCAGGTACATATCCCCGCGGACACAGGCTGCGGTATATCCATGGGAGAGCTTTTTCCTGGAACCAACGCTGATCCCGTCGCCGATGATGATATCTGCGCTTTTATCGACGAAGGGGAGCAGGCGCTGACATGTGTCGAGGTTGATAATGTCGTCTGAGTCAACAAAGAGAACATAGGACCCGGCAGCATGTGCGAGCCCCGTATTTCGCGCGACAGATAGTCCGCTGTTCGGCTGATGAACGACATGCACGCGGGAATCTGCGGCGGCATATGTATCACACATAGCGGGGCAGTTATCCGGGCTGCCATCATCAACTAATATGATCTCAATATCAGAAAAAGTTTGATTTATAAGAGACTGAACGCAAGCGTTCAGATAATTTTCCACATTATAAACCGGAACGATGATCGAAAAAACAGGTTTGTGTATCACTTGACCGTACCCATTCCTTTCACCATTTGCTTAACAGCGTTTTTCCAACCATACTCATGATACCTGTGCCGGTGACGGAAGCAATGGATCCACGCGTGCAGACGTCCCCACTTACCATCCAGCGCATAATAGAGAATCCCTTTATCCTGAAAATATTTGTCGGAATAGCCTTGAAACCAAGATGAACTGCTGTCATCAATCTGCGCGATCGATGCCGGAATGCCATAGATACGGAGACCTTTACGCAGACAGTCCCGCAGAAAAAGGGTATCTTCGCCGCAGCTGTATCGGCAGCCGCCGCCGAACATGGTATGGAACATCACGCCGCTGAAGTGCACCGCCTCGCGGCGGAATGCTATACGGGCGGCACCGTATTTTCCGTAATTCATAGTGGTGATCCGCGTCACCTTTGTGTTGCGGTGCCGAGCCTTACCGCCCTCCAGATTCAGAAGCAGGATGTCTGCCTGGGGGAGCTTCTGGAACCAGGTACAGATCGTTTTCTCGTATCCATCCAGAAAAACCATGTCATCATCTGCTAAAACACAGATGTCCCCTGTAGCGCGCATTAAGACTTCGTTTCGATTGATCCCGACACCATGGGTAGAGGTGTTGATATAGCGGATTTTGTGGCCGAGATAGACATGCTCTGACAGACTGTCTTTGCCGCATTGATTCCCGATGAGGGCATCTGTCTGAATATGCATCTGCTGGGGGAGGTGGTTATCACTTTGGCCAGTCGTTACAACCAGTGTTTCAACATTCATCGTAATGTTCTCTTTCATTTTCGGGCTGGCCGGGAAAAAGATTCCCAGCCAGCCCGAAATTAATTTTGGATATGCGTTATCTGCCGACCATTTTACCGCTGGCATCAAACTGATAGTTCGCGGCAGGCAGAAGGTCGTTGGTCTTGGTGATCCAATAGATGCGGTCAACCACCAGCTGACCGTTGGAGCGGGCGTAATAGTAGTTGCCGTCAAGCTGGAACAGACCTGCATAATAGCGGCTGCCATGCTGATAGCAGTACAGCACGCCGTTTTCGCTGACGATACTCAGAGCATCGGGATCCGGCTTGGGATCGGGGTCCGGTTTGGGATCGGGATCCGGCTTGGGATCGGGGGTCGGAGCGTTCAGCATTTTGCCGCTGGTATCAAACTGATAGTTCGCGGCAGGCAGAAGGTCGTTGGTCTTGGTGATCCAATAGACGCGGTCAACCACCAGCTGGCCGCTGGAGCGGGCGTAATAGTAGTTGCCGTCAAGCTGGAACAGACCCGCATAATAGCGGCTGCCATGCTGATAGCAGTACAGCACGCCGTTTTCGCTGACGATACTCAGAGCATCGGGGTCCGGCTCGGGATCAGGATCCGGCTTGGGATCAGGATCCGGCTTGGGATCGGGGTCCGGCTTGGGATCGGGGGTCGGAGCGTTCAGCATCTTGCCGTCGGCATCAAACTGGTAGTTCGCAGCAGGCAGAAGGTCGTTGGTCTTGGTGATCCAATAGGTACGGTCAACCACCAGCTGGCCGCTGGAGCGGGCATAATAGTAGTTGCCGTCAAGCTGGAACAGACCCGCATAGTAGGGATGGCCGCCCTTGTAGTAGTACAGGACACCATTTACAGTTACGATTCCGCCGCTGATCGGTGTGCTGGTCAGCACATAGGGAATATTGTAATTGATGGCATAGTTTTGTGCGTAACTGCCCTCCACTACATAGAGCGTTGCCTTCGCACTGTTGCGGAAAGTATTGTAGTGCATGGCGGTTGTCTCGCTGGGGATAACGACCTTGCTCAGGACCGGGCAGCCGGCAAACGTATTGTTGCCGATGTGCCTCACGCTGCTGGGGATCTCGATGGATTGGAGGTAATAGCACTGATAAAAAGCGGCGGGGCCAATGTAGCTCAGTGCTCCGTCAGGAGCAAACTCAACGGAGGTCACATTTGTAAATGCAAACAAATATGTACCGACGTATTGGATGCCGCTCCCGATCCGAATGGACCTGATCTGCTGAATATAGTGGATGTAGGGACGCATACCATTGCTTTGGAAGTCATAGGTCCTGCCCGTGCCATCAAGGACCATCCTGCCATCCTTATAGATGACATAAGCAATGTCATCGCCAAGCTTGCCCGCATTGAGCACATCGGCGTTGGAGCTGCTGACGTACTTGCCGGACTCAAAGAAGCAGGATTCACCGCAGAGGTCATAATTGCCCTCATAGGCCAGGCCGGTCTCATCAAACAGATAGAACTGATCGGAAAGCTTCACATAACCCGTAACCGGCTGCCCGGCGGAGAAGAACATCTTCCGGCCGCTGTCCTTATCAGTGGCCCATCCGTTATACTGCACCTGGGCCGCGTTTTCGGTGTGGCCGCAGACGGAGCATTCCAATTCGCCGGTGGTCCGGTCATACACATAAGAGTGCTCGTCGTCTGCACAGACGGGAGCCGTGCGCTTGGTGAACTGATCCAGCACCGTCCGGGTGCCGTCGGCGGCCACGTTATAGGCGGTGACGGTGGCCTGGAAGCGGTCGGCGGTGACGTCCACATAGACGCTGTCGAAGTCCAGGGTGGCTACGTCAAAGTGGAAGTCGGGGTTGTTCACGATGGAATAGGACTTGCCGCCGGTGGAGCCGCAGATGTAGTACACCGTGCCGTTTTCGTCCACCTGACCGCCGGTCATGGGGGCGGTGCGGGCATAGCTGTGGTCGTTGCCGGAGAAGTAGAAGTCGATGCCGGCCGCATCGCAGGCTGCGGGCAGATACTGCACATAGGTTTCGCCGCCGCCGGTGGGATTGGTGTAGTAGGCGGGCACGTGGGTCACCAGCACCTTCCAGGTGCAGGTGCTCTTGGCCGCGTCCTCCACCAGCCACTGGGTAAACTGCTGAAAGGTATCCTTGTCGGAGGTGTGGTTCAGCACGGCAATATACACGTCGCCGCGCTCCACGGAGTACCAGGCGGCGGGCA